>DASUVL010000955.1:0-11233 GCA_036379015.1 Niastella sp. | reverse complement strand
ATCAGGGATTACTCCACCACTCCCATTGCCAATTTCTTTTCCCTGGCGCAAGACGAAAACATTAAAGGGAAAGATGTGAAGAATAAGATCAAAGAAGTGCTTACCCGTGTACCGCCGTACGAAGGCAAGGAACCCAAAGTGCTGGATTTTATTGAGCAAAAAGAATGGAAATATTTCCCGCATTTCGACCTGACAGGCCTGACCGACATTACAAAAAGCCCTTACAACAAATTGGAAGCATTACAGGGTAAGAACAACACCTTCTATGCCTCGTCGTTGCTTTCGTTTGAGTGTGTAGGTAATTCTGTTGCATATGCAAAGCGATTGGTAACAACTCATTTCTAACGACAACCAGGGCTGACCTGTAAGGTGGACCTTTGATGGCCGATCCGCCAGTGGCGGAAGCACAAGTCCATCCGCCAGCTGGCGGATCAAGCTAATGCAGTGCACCTTACAGGTCAGCCCCATCAAACAACTTGTAAATAATGGCTTTTCTTATCCGGCAACTTGTTTTACTTACAGGTTTCATTTTTTGCATAGCGTACAGCCAGGCCCAGGCGCCGGTACAACATTTGTCGGCCGGCACCAGCACGTACCATTTAAAACAAACACTGGCCTGGTATGAAGACAAGTCAGCCGGCATTGATGCCCGCCGCATCACCGCCGGTGAGCTGGACAATCAATTCAAACAGCATAATGCCGAAACGTTGAATTTTGGGGTAACCCGTTCTGTTATCTGGTTGAAATTCTCGCTTCAAAATAAAACGCCGCAACGTGTTCCCGACTGGATCCTGTCTCTTGACTACCCCCTGTTTGATTATGTAACACTTTATGTTCAAAAAGGCAACAACTGGCAAACGCAACTAAGCGGCGACATGCTGCCTTACAGCGTTCGACCCATGAAATACCGGCATTTTGCCTTTACACTCGATCTGCCCGATACAAACACCACTACGTGTTACATCAGACTTGCCAGCAGTGGCTCCATGCAGATCAATGTAAACCTGCAACAGCCAACTGCTTTTGTAAAGGACGATCTGTATGCCGAACTGGGGCATGGTATCTTTTTCGGCGCGCTGCTGATCATGATGTGCTACAACCTCTTCTTATACGTTGGCCTACGCGATAAAGCCTACCTGGCCTATGTAGCTTTTATATTGGTGAACCTGTTGTTGCAGGCAACATTCAGCGGACATACAACACAATTCATTCTGGGTAATTCGCCTTATTGGGCCAATCATATTATTCCCATTTTAATGTCGGCCTCTTCTATTGTGATGGCAGCCTTCTCCATCACGTTTCTGAACACCCGCCAGTTTGCAAAAACTATACACACGGTGCTATTAGCTATAGTGTTTGTAGCCAGTGCCAACCTCCTGTCGTCATTCTGGCTCAAATTATCCATCACCATTTCCGGCGCGGGCCTGCTGGTGATCATAGCCTGTGTAACAGTGATCGTTGCCGGTATCATCAGTTTGCGCAAAGGCAACCGCGCAGCCCGGTTCTATTTACTGGCCTGGGCCTTATTAATCATCAGCGGACTGATCACCTCATTCAGGAATTTTGGTTTTCTGGCGCCCGGTTTCTTTACAACCAATTGCATTCGCATTGCTTCTATGGTAGAAGCAGTATTGCTTGCCATGGCGCTGGCCGACCGGTACAACCAGTATAAAAAAGAAAAAGAAGCAGCGCAGGCCGAAACATTGCGTATACAACAGGAAGCCAACCGCGACCTGGAAGAAAAAGTAATGGACCGTACCAAATTACTCCATCAATCACTGGAAGAATTAAAAACGGCACAGGCAAAACTGGTTCAGAAAGAAAAGATGGCTTCGCTGGGCGAACTGACCGCCGGCATTGCGCATGAAATTCAGAACCCGCTCAACTTCGTAACCAACTTTGCGGAAGTATCAGAAGAACTGGTAGAAGACCTGAAAACAGAAGTAAAGGCCGGCGCCCATGAAAACGCATTGACGCTGGTTGATTACCTGAGCAGCAATTTAAATAAGATCGTACACCATGGCAAGCGGGCAGGCTCCATTGTAAAAGGCATGTTATTGCACAGCCGCAAAGACATTGGTGAAACTATGGAGATTGACGTATGCGCCCTGGCCGATGATTGCCTGAAGCTGGCTTACCAAAGCTTTAAAACCAAAAACAACACCTGCAACGTACAACTGACCAAACATTTTGAGTATGAACCGGTCATGTATGCCTGTAACCCGCAGGAACTGGATCGCGTGCTGATGAATTTATTTGCCAATGCGCTGTATGCCCTGGACAAACGAAAAACAAGGGAAAGTAACAAATACCAACCTGTATTATCAGTTAGCATCCGGCAAATAAAAACCGGGATTGAAATAGTGGTCCATGACAATGGCACCGGCATGTCGGCCAGCGTTCAGGAAAAGATCTTTCAACCATTCTTTACTACCAAACCGGCTAACCAGGGTACCGGGTTAGGACTATCTATCAGCTTCGACATTATCACTAAAGGATTTGGCGGCGAGTTAACCGTTACTTCGGCAGAAAATGCATTTACCGCATTCACCATCCGCTTGCCATTGCATCCGGTGTAGCCTACCCTACCCGTTACCTATGTCATCATGAACAACGCTTGAAATATAAACCTTAATACCATAAAATGAAATTCAATAAACAAACCCGCATTGGCATTATAGGCGCCGGCGCTGCAGGACTAACCGCCGCGCATTTTCTAAAAAAGCTGGGCTATGAAAATATCACCGTGCTGGAAAAAGAAGGCCGTATCGGCGGCAAATGTAATTCGCTTACCTATGGCGGAAAGAGCTTCGATCTCGGCGCCAATTATATTACCTCCAGTTACAAGCAGGTAAAAAAACTGGCCCGCGAATATGGCGCCACCATGTATACCGAAGGGCCGCTGCACGCATTCGATGCAACAACAAATCAATTCATTTCCCTGTTAAAAGCCGTTACAAAAGACAGTTCTTTTTTTACGGTAGCCTGGCAGAGTATTAAATATGTATGGAAACGATGGCTGCTGCAAAAGACCATATCCGTGGGATTCAAGAACATCAGCCGGTATCCGCAGCTTACCCAACCATTTAAACAATGGTTACAATCGAACGGATTACAGGCATTGGAGCCGGTGTTCTCTATACCCATTACGGGCATGGGTTATGGCGACCTCAAAGAAATACCCGCCGCTTATGCCCTTACCTATATGCGTATTGGTACTTTTCTAAATCTCATGCTGGCAGCCATTAATCCGAAGATCCTTGGTTATCCCAAACGATTTGTATTGGGGTATGAACGGCTGTTTGAAAAGATCTCCTGGGGATTGGAAGTACTGACAAACGTTGAAATACAAACCATCCGCCGCAAAGGATTGGTGGAAGTTGATGCCGTGGTGCATGAACAATTCCTGAACAAGATTGTATCGACCCCGAAAACATTTGTATTTGATTACCTGATAGCGGCCACCCCATTCCCGGTTTTTATTGAATTACTGACCGATGCAACCAAAGAAGAAAAAGAACTCGCATCATTGGTGCAGGTGAATCCTTTTGTAGTAACTACCTACCCCGTAAAAAATGCCGACAAATTATTTGCCTGTACATTCTCTCTGCCGCAGCCAGCCATGGGAGAACCCTTCGTGGTAACCCGGCAGTTTGCCGGCAATGATCTTGTCTCCTTCTATAGCCGGTATACCCAACAACAACCCATTCCAAAAGAGAAGGTCCTCGAAAACAATAAACGATTTGCCGAAAAGATGTCATTGCCGCCATTACCGGCCAGCTATTTCACGTATAGCACCTGGGCTTATTTTCCGCATGTTGATTCCCCTGCCATGCAAGCAGGTTTTTATGACCGGCTCGAAGCATTGCAGGGCCAACAAGCTATTTTCTATACCGGCGGATTATTCGCCTTTGAATTGGTGGAACCCATCACCTGTTATTCCAGGTCTTTGATTAAACAACATTTTTAATACCGCCATGAAGATAAAGATACTCGTCGTTGACGATGAAGAAGACGTTGAACACCTGATGCAACAACGGTTCCGGCGTAAGATAGCTGAAGGCGCTTATGAACTCACGTATGCCAACAGTGGAAAAAATGCACTGGATGTTATACAGGCAGAACCTGATTTTGATGTGCTGCTACTGGATATCAACATGCCCGAAATGGATGGACTTACCTTGCTTAGTGAAGTAGGTCATTTCCTGTTGCATGGCCGTGCTGTTATTGTTTCTGCATACAGTGATATGGAAAATATTCGCCTGGCCATGAACCGGGGCGCCTTTGATTTTGTTTGCAAGCCCATTAATTTTTCCGACCTGGAAACCACCATTGAAAAAACGGTGCGGCATGTGCGCGAATTAAAACAGTTAAAACGGGATAAGGAATTACATGAACTGAAAACCCGCTTCTTCGATAATATTACCCATGAGCTGCGCACCCCGTTGACCCTGATCTTATCGCCCATTGAACGGCTGTTGCAAACAGTTACCCATGATGCCGCCTCCAGAACGGAGTTACTAGCCATTGATCGCAATGCGCGATACCTGTTGCGGCTGATCAACCAGTTACTGGAATCGGCCAGACTGGATGCCGGTTTTTTACAGATACATGAACAACCGGGCGAGCTGAGCGCATTCATATACCATTTAGTGCAGGCCTTTCAACCCTTTGCCCGCCAGCAACAGGTGGCACTGGAATTTCATTCCGGCGTAACCGGTATATGGCAGTATGATGAAGAAAAGCTGGGCCAGGTATTGTACAATTTAATTTACAATGCTATAAAATTCACCGGTCGGCAACCGACTATCGATGCAGCCGGCAACCGTGGACAAATTACCGTTACCCTGCAAGCCGGCCCACCACTGCGATTAACGATCGCTGATACGGGTCCGGGTATACCCGCATCGCACCTGCCCTTTATTTTTGAACGTTTTTACCAGGTGATACCGCAAGGCGAAAATAACATCACCGGTACCGGCATTGGCCTGTCACTGGTTAAAGAATATATCTCGTTGATGCAAGGCACCATTCAGGTAAACAGTAAAACCGGTACTGCAGCCGGTTCGCATGGCTCTACATTCATCATTGAACTGCCTTTGCAAACAGCCACCAAGGCAACCAGCGGTTCCGGCCAAACGGCTTCATTTTGGGATTGGTTTCCCCGGCACGACGATCAGCCTGTCAATGATCAACTGCTTGCTGTATCATCAGATGCCCCGGTTATTATACTGGTAGAAGATAATGAAGAACTGGCCCGGTACATGGCAGACAAATTAACACCATTATACCGCGTATTAGTAGCCGCTACCGCCGAAAACGGATGGCAATTGATACAGGATGAACTACCCGATGTGGTCATTTCAGATATTATGCTTCCGGGTATGGACGGATATGCACTGACCCATCAAATAAAAACCACGGGGGCTACTGATCACATTGCCGTGATATTGCTTACTGCCAAAGCCACATACGACAGCCGGTTACTAGGTCTGCAACAGGGCGCGGATGATTATATGGCCAAACCGTTTCATGTTGAAGAACTGTTGCTGCGTTTACACAACCTGCTTACCCGGCAGCAACGCTTACGGAATTTCTATTCGCAACAACTGGCACACCCCGAGCTACCGCATCCGATGGAGCTGTTACAGGATGGCTGGCTTAAAGAATTATATAAAGTACTGGAAACACATCTGGACAACCCGGCTCTAAATGTAGAATGGCTGGCCGGACAAATGGCGATGAGCCGTAAAACCCTGTTGCGGAAAGTGCAGGCCCTCACTAAACTATCGCCTAATGAATTGATTCGTCAATACCGGTTACGCAAAGCTGCCGATCTGTTACGGGCAGGGCATAACGTAGCAGAAACCGCCTATGCGGTGGGTTTTGAAACACCGGCCTACTTTGGACAATGCTTTAAAGAACTGTTCCATGTCACACCGGGTAGGTTTTTAGATGCAGAGACGTGAAACGGCACTAGACAAAAGGCAGTGGGCAGTGGTAAGTAGGCAGGATAATGAAAAATAAAGAATTAAAAATGAGGAATAAGAAAGGAGAATACAGAATGCCAATGAAGTCAATGGTCAATGGTCAATGGTGAAACGTGAACAGTGAACGGTCTTTGACTTTTTCATTTCTCATTTAACATTTTTCATTCTTAATTCCCTTTAGGGAGCTGGGGGTGTCCCAAATTTGAAAGAATCTGTCCCGCCAGTGAGCAGGCGACAGCGCGTTAAGCTGTTACTTTGATGTAGAAATAACAACAACAATATATTCAATCTAAGTAAGTTCGAAATAGGGAGTTCACGGTAATTTTTAATCCAAACCAATCAGAGGAGTTCAAAAACGGGACACGCAGCCCTGCTATTCATCCTAAACGCTAAATGGTTCCTGCAGGGCTGCTTTTTTATCCTGCTTTGTCCACTGAAGCCTTGGCGAAAGTGGAAGTCGAAGGGTCAGCATAAAAGCGTTGAGCGGGCTTGCCCTGAGCGTCCCCCGACTCATCGGGGTCGCTAAAGCTTTAGACGCTTGCGCCAGAGCTTCGTCCGACGCCATATCCGCCAACCGGCGGAGAGTGCCTTCGCCATAGGCTTCGGCCTCCGGCGAACGGCTGTCAGCGTCGGAGCACTGCGTGTCGCCTTAGCTTTAGCGGTGGCCACGGAGGCGCAAGCCGAAGGGTCGAAACGCAACAAAATGGTACGGCACAAAAATGACATTTATCAATTTATTTATAGAAATACAAACCCAACACCCAAACAACGCCGGCAAAATTGTTCTAGCGGGTTAGCAGGAAAAGGAGTTCAGGATTAACTCTTTTGCATAACCGGGAAATTACCCACATTTGTAAAACAGTTCGATCCTCTCCCGCCTGCCCTCGAAAACAACCAGCCTCTATTAAACAATCTGTACTAACGACTGCTCTTTTCTCATTAACCATTAAAACGTAAAAGATGTCTTACAAATTCACCAATCTCGTATTTGAAGGTGGCGGCGTAAAAGGTATAGCCTATGCCGGTGCGTTGCAAGTATTAACTGATTGCGGTATTATGCCCCAAATAAAACAGGTGGCGGGTACTTCGGCCGGCGCTATTACTGCCACTATGGTGGCACTGGGTTATACAGCGCCGGAGATCAAGTCGGTCATCATGGATATGGATTTTAAACAATTTGAAGACGGCTGGGATCCCCTTCGCTTAGCCACGGAATACGGATTGTATAAAGGCAATACATTTTTGTCGTGGATACAGAAAATGATCACCGCCAGAGCGCACAAAGGCCCCAATACAACTTTTGCCGATCTGTATAATCAAAATGGCGTCGGCTTATTTGTGTTTGCGACCGATCTGAATATTTACGATATAAAACAGTTCTCTCATATTGACACGCCGAATATTCCCATTTGCGAAGCAGTAAGAGCGTCCATGTCGATCCCCATGTTCTTTAAAGCCTGGAAATTCAGTAATAACCAGCCCGATAATCATATTTATGTAGATGGCGGCGTGGTGTTAAACTATCCGCTTACGGTCTTCGACAATCCGCAAAACCCCGACAATCCACAAACCATGGGTTTTTATTTGTACGACCGTAATGGCAATAAAAAGCCCAATACACTCTCCTACGATCAGCCCATTGCTTATTGTAAAGCGTTGTTTGAAACCCTGCTCGATTCACAGGATATTGATTTCGACAATAATGAATCCATGGAAAAGAGAACGGTTAAGATTGACGATTTCGGTATTGCGGCCACTGATTTTGATATCACTCAACAACAAAAAGAACAGTTATATAAATCGGGCGTTTATTACACCGAAGCTTATTTGGGCATTCCGGTATTAAATGCGTAACCCCCAATCCGCCAGCTGGCGGAGAGTAAATACTTACCGCTGAAACAGCGTAGTAGTTCATCGCCTGGATTATAATAAAAGGCCGTCCCGGATAAGCCGGTCGGCCTTTACTAAACGAATTGACGGGTCACCTGGTGAACCATCTGCCAGTTGGTGGATGGTTTCACCCTTTTATGTTATTACCGTTTCAATATCTTTTGCTGGAATAACTGACCATTTCCTGCTAATACCTCCAACACATACATACCGGGCGCATAACCGGGTGGTATAGCCAAACTAACAGAATGATACCCTGTAGTTAACTTTTCTGTAGTAACAAACACTTCCCTGCCATAAAAATCAACCAACCTGAATTTTACATTATCTGCCGATTTTAATTGAAGCTGAACATTAATTTCTTTCCTGAACGGATTGGGATACACCTGCATACCCATATCCTTTATACTCAGGAAAATTATACCGGAGTAGGAATAACTGCCACCTTTCTGCACGATCTTTAACCGGTAGAACCGGGTTGCATTACCTGTATTTACTTTATCAATGAACTGGTAATTATTGACGGAATTGTTTTCTGATTGTACCACCAGCTTACCGGCTGTTTTAAAATGCGATGATTGATCGGCATATTCCAATTCATACCAGGCAACATTGGTCTCGTTACCCAATGACCATTGCAAAAAGGACTGGTTATTATGCAAGCTACCTCTGAATTTCAGGCTGTTTAAAGGTAATACCCCATCTGTAAGGAAACAGGTAGCGTTCTGACTGCCCGGTTGGGTAGGATCATCTGAATTGACAAAAATGGTATTCCCATCACCATCAAGCAATGTGATCCGTGACTGGTTACATACATACTCATTCGGAACCGTCTTTGCCCTGAATTTCATGACCGCTTTATTGCCAACACCCGGTTTAACAATACCATTTTGCTCACCAGGGGAGTTAATAAACCGACCGCCGGAAACCGCAAATGGCATGATACCAGCAACATCTGCCACCGTAATACCATTCAGGGTTGTTGAATTGGGAATGTACATGGTAGAGGAAGGAACAGAATCGTATAACTTCACACCAGGCGCATTGATATTACCGGTGTTGGTGACTTCAATAGTATATTCAACCGTATCCCCACCTACAACAAATGGCACGCCACGTGTATTCGCATACGATTTATTGGCTATTAATGCAGGCGATAGCACCGGAAAACCACAACTGGTAAAGTCGCCGCTGGTCCACACATTGCTGGTAGCCCCACCTGTTATAGAAGTAGCGGCCATAGTGGCCAGGTTGATCTTATAAACATTCTGATACGAACCGCCGATATAAACATTCCCCGCTGCATCAATGGCTATGGAGTTGGAACTACTGGTTGGCGATGGATTGATACTTCCTAAAAATGTAGTGACCCGGGTGGCCGGATTGATCTTATACAGTTTACTTGAATTGGCGATCAGATACAATTTACCGGAGCCGTCCCCAAAAAGATCGCCGCCCATTTCTGATAACACATCATTGGAGCCATTTATGGCGTCGTTGATCAATGGTCCCAGCTGATCAATGACTGGCAAACCGGTGCCCGGATCAATAGAAAAGCGGATGAGATCGTCCCCGCGCGAAGTAACGGCATATCCGTAGCCATCAGAGGCAAAAGCCATCCGGTTGATGCTATAACTGGTATTGGGTTCCAGCGGGTACCCGGTAAATTTCCGGGCACAAACCGGAGAGGCATTGAGGTCTACATAACAAAGGTCCTGCGCCGGATTGGTAGCATAATTATTTACAAAGTAAATACGGTTAGTATTTTTATCATAGGCAATGGCGGCCACATAATCCATCAAACTGCCTGCAGCAAGGGCTGAACCGGAAACAGCATCGAAGCAGGGCCCGTTTTCTCCATCGAATAAAATACTGCCGCCTTCACCATTGGTTTTATCCAGCGTTTTAATAAACCGGTAATACAATGGATCAGCAGGTGAGCCCGGCGGTGTTATAGCTGTACACTGGTAAACAACAGAACAGGTAGGATCTGGCGTCAGGTTAGTAAATACCGTATTCGTGCTTTGCGTAAAACCATTTGAATTATATACTCCCTGCAAGGTGGCGTAATTGGTGATATTACCACCGTTGGCAGTAACGGTAACGCGGAAGGTGATGGTAGCGCTGACATTGGGGGCCAGAACACCCGCACCATATGAAGGAGAATTGATCAATCCGCCGGTTATGGCATATGGCATAACGCCGCCCACATCACTCCTCGATACGCCGTTCAACGTAGTTGAGCCGGCAACGTATGATACGCCTGCTGGGATATTATCGAACAATGTAGCATTGATAATGTTCGATGACGACAGGTTGTTAATGATAATGGTATATTGAAGTACATCGTGTTGTGAGGCGAAGGTGCCATCACCGGAAGTAGTAATATTGGCTACCGACTTATTGAGGTTCAGCGTTTGTGCTTCTACTTTACACAAAACACCAAATGTCAACAGCAACAACGGCACAAGCACGACCTTAAACGTGTAGAATTGTTTACTCATAGGTTATGGATTAACTGGATTATCTGGATTATCTGGATTAAAAATATACCATGCACCCCATTGCTCCTATTGTAATGCCAATTCTTTGATCACAATCAACAGTAGCATGCCAATACGCTAACTGTCATTGTTCATCATTACACAATTATACTTACCAGTTAGCACAATTAACCAGTAACCATACAGAAATGGCTGGGGGTGTGTGGCATACTTATAAGTAGAAGCCTCTACCGGTCAGGGGTAATTATACCAACTCCCAAAATGCAACAAGGCGTTACCGGTAAGCAACGCCATGTTTAAAAGTGGTTTTTCGGCCAAGGAGATGTTTAGAGGGTCATTTAACAAAGATGCTGTTCGTTTCTCTACTATACTAAATATACTAAAATTATCCTTGCCTTCAAAATAACCTGTCCTGGATGCAATAATATCAATGGTCAAACGCAATTAATAAAAATCATTTGATTAATGTCAAATAAAATGACTAACGCCAACATTAAATACTATGCTATTAATAAATTGTATTAAAATAATTTGTAACTTACGAGTACCCCAAAGAATACAGCGAAATATCCTCAATAGAAATGATTATTGAAAAACCAGCAATATTTCCATAGTCCTGGTAAAAACCGCCGTTAACTCTCTTATGAATAATCTCATTGGGTTTGAGAAATGATTAGCAGTACGGGATACCGGCAACTCGGCAATCATGAGATCAGCCACGCTCTCATCTTCGGATTATTTAATTCTGTCCCTAACCCCTTTTTACCAAGTTAAACCCGTTTTTAATTACACCGTTTTCCTGATTTGTATTAATCCGTACCCTTTTTTAAACAATACAGGGTACTCTCC
>DASUVL010000954.1:0-4432 GCA_036379015.1 Niastella sp. | reverse complement strand
TTTACTCCTACTTCTTATTTCATTCTTCAGACTTCAGACCTCGGAATTCCGACTTCCGACCTCCAACGTCCTACCTCATTCTACCAGCCATCCCCATCCAGCATATTACCCAGGCCACCCAGGATGCTGCCTTCTTCTTTACGGCCACGTGGTCCGCCATAGGTTAAAATACGACCGGCCAGGCGGCTGATGGGCAGGGTTTGTATCCATATTTTACCAGGACCACGCAATGTGGCAAAGAATAAACCTTCACCACCAAACAATGTGTTTTTAATACCTCCTACAAATTGTATATCATACTCGATCGTTTGCGTATAGGCAACCAAACAACCGGTATCAATTTTCAGCAATTCACCAGGTTGTAAAACCCTTTCAAATACGTGACCACCGGCATGCACAAAAGCCATTCCATCACCTTCCAGTTTTTGCATAATAAACCCTTCGCCACCAAACAATCCGGTACCCAGTTTACGCTGAAACTCTATACCCACGCTCACGCCTTTGGCTGCACACAGGAAAGCGTCTTTCTGTGCAATCAGTTTTCCGCCCAGTTCCATCAGATCAAGTGGAATGATCTTACCTGGATAAGGAGAAGCAAAGCTTACCCGCTTTTTCCCCTGACCTACATTTGAAAAGGCAGTCATAAACAAACTTTCACCCGTTAAAATACGCTTACCGGCAGACATCAGCTTGCCTAAAAATCCGGTCTGCGCCTTAGCGCCATCACCAAAGATGGTTTCCATTTGAACGCCTTCATCCATCATCATAAAGGCGCCGCTTTCAGCAATAGCCGTTTCACCCGGATCGAGTTCCACTTCAACATATTGCATCTCTTCTCCGTAAATCTTGTAGTCTATTTCGTGATTTGTACGCATGAAAATTTGTTTAAAGATTTATTAATCAGTTTAAAATCGAATCGTGAAATGGCAAATCCGCCAGCTGGCGGATGACAAGAAGTCTCTGAATAACAAACTTCCCCTCAGACCTCTTACCTCCGACTTCCCACCTCCGACCTCAGCATGCCTTCGCTAAGCTTCGGCAGCCGAAGGACCTCTCACATAAGACCTGTTAGTCGCAATTTAATGCTAATCGTTTCATCGGGCCATGAGATTTTTTTCGAAAAAACCGGTCCCGTACGACAGGTGGCACCCTACAGCATAAACGGACTACCTGGTCGCAAATTAGTAAATTGATAAGTGGTTTGGTACCCCCATAATAATTCCTTTACCTTGCCTTGAAACTCATTTAACAAAAATTGCATATATGAAAAGAGCCATACTGCTATTGGCTATTGTAATGCCATACCTGTGTAGCCAGGTTGCTGCGCAAACAAAGCTGGTTGAAAAGATCACCCGCCAGGGAAGTGAGCTCGTTATCCCATACGAAAAATACCTGCTGTTGAACGGACTTACGCTGGTTGTGCATGAAGATCACAGCGATCCTGTTGTACAGGTAGATGTTACTTATCACGTTGGTTCAGCACGCGAACAGATCGGCAAATCGGGCTTTGCCCATTTCTTTGAACATATGATGTTCCAGGGCAGCGACCATGTAAAAGATGAAGAACATTTTAAAATGGTGACCGACGCCGGCGGTACGCTCAACGGCTCTACCAATCGCGACCGTACCAATTATTATGAAACAGTTCCTGCCAATCAACTCGAAAAAATGCTTTGGCTCGAAGCAGATCGCATGGGCTTTTTGCTGGATGCCGTTACCCAGAAAAAATTTGAAGTTCAACGCGCTACTGTAAAAAATGAAAGAGGACAGAATTATGATAACCGACCTTATGGTTTACTTAGTGAAGTAACTTCCAGAAATTTATACCCATACGGCCATCCGTATTCGTGGTTAACGATCGGGTATATTGAAGACCTGAACCGTGTTGATGTAAATGACCTGAAGAATTTCTTCTTGCGTTGGTATGGCCCCAACAACGCCACGGTTACTGTAGGTGGTGATGTAAAAACAGCAGACGTAGTAAAGCTGGTAGAGAAATATTTTGGTTCTATTCCCCGCGGTCCTGAAGTGGATAAAATGGTGATGCCTGCCGTAGTACTTGAAAAAGACCGCTATGTTTCCTACACCGACAATTACATAAGGCTACCATTGTTGAATATAGTATACCCCACTGTACCCAACTATCATAATGATATGGCCGCCCTTACCTGCCTGGCACAAATACTAGGAGCAGGCAACACATCCCTGTTATACCAGCAACTCGTAAAACCGCAATTGGCTTTACAGGCAAACGTATACAGCCAGTTGTTTGAACTGGCCGGGGAATTTACCATCCGCGTAGTTCCCATGCCAGGTAAAACACTGGCCGACATGGAAAAGATGGTGCGCGCCTCGCTCGATAGTTTTGAAAAACGAGGTGTTACCGATGAAGACATAGAAAAATTCAGGGGTAATTCAGAAGCACAATACATCAATGGGCTGCAAAGCGTATCAGGCAAAGTGTTTCAGCTGGCGGCTTTTCAAACAATTACCGGTAATCCGAATATGATCGGCACTTTGTTGAAGATGACTGGTTCGGTTACCAAAGAAGACGTAATGCGTGTGTACAACCAGTATATAAAAGGAAAGCATTCCGTTGTATTGAGCATATTACCCAAAGGGCAGGAAAATGTAATAGCCGCAGCAGATAATTTTACAGTTGACCAAAGCCAGTACACGGCGCCCGATTATGGTTATACCGGTTTAAAATATGCGAAAGCCAGTGACAATTTCGATCGTACTAAACACCCCGGCAATGGCCCCAACCCGATTGTAAAAGTGCCCCCCTTCTGGCGCAAAGACCTGCCTAATAAGTTAAAATTCATTGGGGCTGAAAATAATGAACTGCCTACAGTGACCCTCACTATAGCTGTACCCGGCGGCCATTTATTGCAAACAAAAGACACCGCTAAAGTAGGACTGGCCAGTCTGTTTGCCGATATGATGAATGAGGACACCAAAAATTATACGGCCGAACAAATGACTATAGCATTGGAAAAATTGGGTAGTAGCATTGAGGTTAGCAGCAGCCGCGATGCCATCGTATTCACCATAGAATCGCTCAAAAAGAATATCGATAAAACACTGGCCCTGTTACAGGAACGGTTATTCAACCCCAGGTTCACTGAAACTACTTTTAATCGCATACAACGGCAAACCCTGGAAAGTTTAAAACAATCCAAAACCCGTCCGGCTATAGTAGCCGACGATGTGATTGCCGTAGTAAATTATGGCCCTAACCATATTTTTGGTATGAACGAGAGCGGCACGGAAAGCTCCATTAAAAATATCACCCTGCAGGATGTAGAGAATTATTACAACAACTATATGACGGCCAACAATACCAAAGTGGTGGTAGTAGGTGATATTAAACAAAATGAAATGATGCCTAAGCTGTCATTTTTAAACAAGCTGCCCAATAAAGTTATTGAGCTGCCATCGGTACCGGCAAAACCAAAGGACGTTGACAAATCAAGAATATACCTGGTAAATATTCCTAAAGCTGCACAAACCGAATTCCGTATAAGTAATGTTACCGGTTTGAATTACGACGCCACCGGTGAATATTTTAAAACCGGCTTAATGAATTTCGCACTGGGTGGTGGCTTTAACGGCAGGGTAAACATCAACCTGCGTGAAGACAAAGGCTGGACCTATGGTGCACGTACCACCTTCAATGGCGATCAATATACAGGTGATTTTACATTCAGCTCGGGTATTAAAGCCGATGTTACAGATAGCGCTTTAACAGAAGTAATTAAAGAGTTGAAAGAATACACGACTGATGGTATTAAAGATGATGAACTGGTATTCATGAAAAATGCGATCGGGCAACGTGATGCCTTGCGGTATGAAACCGGCGCTCAAAAAGCCGGCTTTATTCAACGGATGTTACAGTATAATTTACCAGCCAATTATGTAGATCAGCAAAATAAGATCCTTCAACATATTACCAAACCGGAGATTGATGCACTTGCTAAAAAATGGATTAACCCCAACAAGCTGAACATGGTGCTGGTAGGTGATAAAGCACGCATTTTACCAGGCTTACAAAAAACAGGTTACGAAATAGTAGAACTGAATACAGATGGCAAACCGGTTGATGGCGGAGAAATGAAGAAAGGATTTTGATACATAATTAGCTAATTTGATAATGTGATAATTCGATAATGGAAAACAGCTTCGCGCTGTACCTAACAAAAACGCGCTACGCAACTTTATTTGCGTAGCGCGTTTTTTATTATCACATTATCTAATTATCACATCAGCACATTATTCGTTATATCCAGCTTCCGAGAAATGCTTCATTCACTTTTTCTTTTTTCCCGGCCAGCTTTCTTCTTCTGTGTCTTACTTTATAGTTATGTCGCACCATGGTGATCAACATCAATGGAATAAACAACAAGGTTAACGGTGGAATACCCATAAACGA
>DASUVL010000953.1:0-5362 GCA_036379015.1 Niastella sp. | reverse complement strand
TCCAAAGAGAACGATGAAGAATTTATGGAGGGTACTTACATCAGTATGAATACAAAGGATTCTACCAATTGCGGTAGAGGCACTGTTTTTTTACGTAAGGTGACCACCTCCGATTTTTACGAAGAACCATTTCTGGTAAAGCGCAAAAATGAAAAGCCGAAAATAGCAGAGAATAAACCGGTGATCAAAAAAGCTGATACTGCTGCCAACAAGCCCATTGTAAAAACAACTCCTAAAACGACACCTAAAACTACCGTCACTACCAAAAAGCCGGTGACGAATACACCTCCCCAAAACAACACAGTTACCAAGTCGCCTGAAACAAAACCCAACGTAAAAATTGTACCTGTTGATACGGCGAAAAAGACGGAAGTAAAGATGCCCCCGTTGGCTAACATTCCTACGCCCAAAGTGCTGGCGAGCCGCGAAAATGAGCTGGTAAGAACAATCACTACCAGCGCTACAGAAGTGGAGATAAATATTTACGATAATGGTACGGTTGATAATGATACCATTTCGGTATACCTCGATAAAAAGCTGGTGCTTTCCAGGAAACGGCTGACCGAAAAAGCGATCTCACTCAAAGTAAACCTCGATGAATCTTCCAACTATCATGAACTGGTGATGGTGGCTGAGAATCTGGGTGAAATTCCGCCCAATACTTCCCTTATGGTGGTAAAAGCCGGCAAGCAACAATATGAGGTTCGTATTACATCTACCGAGCAAAAGAACGCGGTGGTCGTCTTTAAGTATCAGCCGTGAGTTAAAGACAATGTGATAATGTGATAATTTGAAAATGCCTTGCCCGCGTGCCGCCGGCAAAGCCTTTGGCGACGCACGGCCGTACAAGACTTTGGCAGGCGCGGTGATAATTCTTTATTGTCGGGAGTTCCTACAAATGTGTAGCTCACGCGAAAGCAAGCACAAAAGCCTGTATTCCATTATCACATTATCACATCAGCTAATTATCACATTTTGCCATTTCCCTACCGCTTACATAAAATCCTCCGCGGATCTGCCTGGCACATATTAATTTCCATTAAAATTAACGCATGCGTTTTTTGCTGTTGCCCGTGTTGCTTGGGTTAACGATGGTTGCCCATGCTCAGTTATTAACGGGTGTATGGGGTGGAATACGAACTCAAAATGCGGGTGGTTGTTTTCCCGAATACTCAACGGAGTTGCATATCATTTATATGCAAAACAACTCGTTCATGGGCAACGTTTACAGCTTTGACAACAACAGGTATACCAAAATAAATTTTACCGGCAAGTATAATCCGCTTACCAAGCGCATGGTGATCATTGAAAACGCCGTACTTCAATATAATGTTCCCGACAGTTGTATTCCCTGTATAAAAACATACGATCTTACCTTTTCAAAAAATGGCCAGTCCGACGTATTGATGGGCGAATGGCGAGGGCATGAAATGGGTAATAACCACGATTGCCAGCCAGGTAAAATTTCCTTATCACGGCTCGCCAAGTCCAGTTTCCCGGTTGATGTATATCAGAATGATACGTTGGCCAAACTGCAGTACAATATGAAATTGCAGAACAGGCAAAAAGATATTGTACAGGCCATTGCCATTGATACTGCTTTTATAAAAATTGAACTGTACGATAATGCCGAGATCGATGACGATACGGTCTCCGTTTTTTTGAACAACACCTTGCTGTTATATAAAAAACGGCTGACGGGTAAACCGCTTGTACTCGATGTAAATGTATTTCCCGATACAGAGTATGAATTGATGATGTATGCCGAAAACCTGGGCCGTATTCCACCCAACACCTCCCTGATGGTTATAACTGCTGGAAGAAAGCGTTACCAGTTACACCTGTCGAGCAGCGAACAAAAAAGCGCTGTGGTGCGCTTCAAGTACGAACGGCCTAAGTAACGTGCCCATAGCGGAACACTGGTAATTTGTATTTCTTTATCACATTATCATATTAGCAAATTATCACATTATTTTCGTGGTATTTTCTCATTGCGTTGGGCAGCCTGGTACACAAAACCGGCAATGATAACCGCAGCCTGCTTCAGATCAGCTGCCTGCAAATGATCGTATGAATCCATATTGCTGTGGTGCGTACGGGTATCGTATTCAATATCGTCCTGTATGAATTGAAATGCAGGTAATCCAATGGCATCGAATGACAGGTGATCGGTGCCGCCTGTTCGTTGCAAGGTTATGGTGGTGGCGCCCAGGTCCTTAAAAGGCTGCAGCCATTTGGTGAAAATGGGTTGTACAGCGGTGTTGCCCTGCAAATACAAACCTCTTATTTTACCGGTACCATTATCTAAATTGAAATAAACCGATACTTTATCGCCCGCTGCATTATACCGTTGTGTAGACGTATCAGTGAAATGCTGCCGCACGTAGTTTTTAGAACCAATGAGGCCCTGCTCTTCCCCACCCCATAAGGCAATTCGAATGGTGCGTTTGGGTTGTATGTTCAATGTTTTTAGTATACGGATCACTTCCAGCATCACGGCACAACCAGCGGCATTATCGGTAGCGCCTACCGAAGCATGCCACGAATCGAGATGCGCTCCGATCATTACCAGCTCCTGCTTCAATTTTGGATCGGTGCCTTTTATTTCGCCTATAACATTATATCCCTGCAGATCGTTGGAATGAAATTGTGTTTTTACATCTACTTCCAGCTTTACCGGAATGCGGTGTTGCAGCATCCGTTGCAGCATCATATAATCTTCGTATGCCAGCATCAGGTCAGGGAAATTTTCAGCGGCATTGCCCGCCCAGGGGCCGCCGCCCTGCACAAACAAGGTGCCATCGCGGCCACGCGGATTTGTGCTTAAAATGGCAACCGCTCCTTCTTCCCGTACAAATTGTTTGAGTTTACTATAGGTAAGGGCGCCTGGTCGTGCTATGCCCGATCGTTCGTGCCGGTTGGTTGATGCTGAATAGCCTTTGCCCGGCATGGTGGGACCATCTACCTTGTTTGGTTGACCGGCCTGATTATCCCCTTTCCAATCAGCCAATTCTTTTAAATCCTCATCGCTGTACCGGGAAGCGTCGGCTACGTAGGCCGGTTCCAGTGAGTCAATACGGGGTAGCAAAATTACTTTGCCCTGTAGCTGACCTTTGTACAATTCAAGCGATTTGGCATCACTGACTGGTAGCAATACAATATCGGCCAGTTGCAAGCCGTTGGTGCCCGACGTCCAGCTTTTAGGAATAGCAATAATAGGTTTGTAATAGGGCGCCGCCATGGCAACATAGCAACGCTTCAATTCCCAGCCTTTCCCCCACTCTCCCCATGGTTCCAGCCGGGCATTGCTCAAACCCCATTCACTGAGTTTATTTTTTGTGTAATTAGCGGCTCTGCGAAAACCGGGCGAATTATTTAAACGCGGGCCACTCACTTCCGTGAGATAAAAGGCAATATCCATTACCTGTGAGTTCGTGAAACCTTCCTGCCTGATCTTTTGCATCATGGTCATATCCGGATCATCGTGCTGCGCCATTACATACCCGAGCGGTATACAGGCCAGTGCAATAAGGACGAGTTTTTTCATGGGTGAATTATTACATGGAGTCGGCGGACTGATAATACCATTTTCGTGCCGACCGGTATGCCTTGCGTCAACATGCGTACACGGGAACATCACAGCGCTTTGAATTAAAACGGGTTATCTAATTCGTAATGTTTATAAATAGCTATCTTTAATGTTGAATTCAGAATAACGCAAATATTTTGTATAAATGAGTTTAAGGCATTTTAAACCGGCTCACTGGTTATATAACCTGCTTCATTACAAACAACTCTTACATAATAAGAAAGCGTATAAAAAATACAATCTCCATAAATCCCTGATCGCTTCCATATCCAGCAAAGATTTTCCTGATAAGAAATCACGCGCCTGGCTTGATGTGGGTGATTCTACCATGCTGGCACCGCAAAAAGAAGGCTTTCAGCAATTTCCGCCTGCCATACAACAAAAGATCATACAATGGAGTGCCAAAGGATATATGATCCTGGAAAACCATTTTTCACCAGCGACCTGCGATGCCATCAACGAAGAGATCAGCAAACTGATGAAAAAGGGAACCCTGCAGTTTAAATGGGGCAACAAGTTGATGTTCGCCAATAAGAGATCGGCGCTTATCCGGGAGGTAACGCAGGATAAAGTGATCAGCGGGTTACTTAACTTTTTGTTGGATAAGGAAATGATCCCTTTTCAAACCATCAACTTTTTAAACGGCAGCGGACAAAGAGCACATTCCGACAGTGTGCATATGACCACTTATCCGCTGGGTTACCTGACAGCCATCTGGATCGCGCTGGAAGATGTTCATCCCGACAGCGGCCCCCTTTTTTATTACCCGGGCAGCCATACATTACCGTACCTGCTGAATAATGACTGGAATGCAAACAGTTCATTTTTGTCGCTGGGAAAACATGATTATCCCGATTATGAAGACATGGTTGAGGAACTGTTGGAAAAGAACAATTTCCCCCGGGAAGAATTGATCGCAAAAAAAGGGGATGTGTTGATCTGGCATGCTAACCTGGTACATGGTGGCGCTCCTATTCGAAATCCGGCGCTTACCCGTAAAAGTATGGTGGTGCATTATTACGCCAGCGATGTGATCAAATACCACGAAATAACAGAGCGGCCTTCTTTAATGTCATAGTATAATTACTGATCAAAACTTGAAGTTCCAGGTTACGGCCGGAATGATCGGGAACAGCGATACCTGTTGTGTTTTCATTGTTAAAGAGCCGTCGTATGGACTACCATCCTGGCTGAAGTAAATAAAATACGGGTTTAACCGGCTGTACATATTATATATACTGAATACCCAACTTTGCTGCCATCTTTGATTGGGTTTTGAACGAGGCGTAAGCGTGGCCGATATATCCATGCGATGATAAGGCGCCAGGCGGTACTGGTTTATTTTGCTGTATTCCTGTGTAAGCACACCGCCAACTACATAAAAACGCTCAGGTAAGGATACGGCATTGCCGCTGCCATAAACAAAAACGGCCGAGAATTTCCATTTTTTATTAAACTGATAAGTGCCCACCACCGACAGGTCGTGCCGGCGGTCGTATTTAGAAGGGAATTTAATACCATCATTCAATGTATCGAACTGGCGCCAGGTCCAGGATAAGGAATAACCGATCCAACCGGTTAGTTTTCCCTTTGTTTTATTAATAAACAATTCCGTACCATAGCTCCACCCCTTTCCAAAAACAAAATCTTCTTCAGGGTCTTTTAACGAAGGCGTATATCCCTCGCGGTATTCAATCTGGTTGTCCATTCGCTTATAATACACTTCCAGCGAGGTTTCCAGCATATTGTTCGCAAAGTTTTTGAACAGTCCGG
>DASUVL010000952.1:0-6106 GCA_036379015.1 Niastella sp. | reverse complement strand
GTTACTGATGTAAAAGCCGGATATGATTATACGCGGGTGGCTGGTTTCAGTAACATACATACAGCTATTGTGAAAGGCGCCACCCTGGGTAGCATAGTAGGGACCAGTTACCAGCGTGATGCTAATAACAGTATCCTGATCGGGAGTGATGGTTTTCCGCTGGTGAATACAACCCCTGCCGTGATCGGTAACCCACTGCCTGATCTTATATTAAAAATGAACAACACCGTTAGCTGGAAATGGTTTTCCCTGGATCTGAGCTGGGAATGGAAAAAAGGCGGACAGATCTGGAACGGTACACAGGCTGTGCTGGATTATTATGGGCGGTCTGCTACATCTGCCGCCGGCCGGCCAATTACCGGATTTGTGTTTGACGGTGTGTTGCAGGATAAACAACCCAATAACATACCGGTATCCTTTTATGATGAAACGCAACCGGTTGAAAATAATCGCTGGGCACGATATGGACATAGTGGAATAGGGGAGGAATATATTCAACGGGCCGATGTATTGCGATTGAATACCATTAATGTCAGTTATAAACAAAAAGTCGGTAAATACATACAACAGCTGGTATTTTCATTATATGCCAATAACCTGATCTTGTATTCGGCCTATAAAGGCGCCGATCCAAACCAGTTGTTCTATGATCAGTCAAACGCGGCCGGTCTTGACTTTTTCAATCTCCCTTCTGTAAAAACATTTGGTTGTAACGTTTCCATTCAATTCTAACATTATGAGAAAAATGATAAATAGTTGTTTGCTGTTACTGGCATTGGTTTGTTTGAACCCGGTTATGGGAATAGCACAAAGTCTTGACTATAACGATAGCAAGGAGAAAGTATATGTACAAACCAGTCACGTTTTTTTTAAGCCTGGTGAAACCATGTATTTCAAGATCTATGTGGTGAAGGCCAATACACAAACGCCATCATTCATGAGCAATGTGGTATATACTGAAGTGATTAGTCCATCGGGAACCGTATTGCAAAAATTGAATTATGGCGTGGAGAACGGCTATGCGGAAGGTTCATTTGATTTTAATGAACAGGCGCCCGGCGGTGTTTATAAGATACGAGCCTATACCACCTGGATGCGGAATGAGAACGAGAACATCTTTTTTGTAAAGGAGATCACCCTGTTAAAAGTATTAGCGCCCCGGTTGTTGATGAAATTGGATTTTCCTGAAAAAGGGTATGGTGCGGGGGATGAGGTAAAGGCTGATTTTTCGATGCGCAACCTCAATGACCAGCCTATCCGAAATCATGAGGCCACCTACAAGGTAGCTGTTGATGGCGCCATTGTGCAGACCAATACCTTTACAACAGATGAGGTAGGAAAAGCCCAAGTTCGTTTTTTTCTTCCCAAAACAATAACTACAACCGACGGATTATTAAACATCACCATTCAATACGACTCCTATACCGAAGCCATTTCAAGAAGTATTCCTATTGTACTCAATAAAATTGACATGCAGTTTATGCCCGAAGGAGGAACGCTGGTACAGGGATTAGCCACTCAAATAGCGTTTAAAGCAATCAACGAACATGGTAAGCCGGTAGATGTGAAGGGTGAGATCCTGGATAGCCGGGGAAATAAGGCCGCGTCCTTTGAAAGTTACCGGTTCGGAATGGGAAAATTTGCGTTCTCCCCCCAAAAAGAAGAAACGTATACAGCAAAGATCATTACCCCGGCGAATATTACACAAGCCTTTGCATTACCCCATGCTTCTGTTCAGGGTATTATAATGAATATGACAAATGCCAATAACCAGGTAGTGGTGAAGCTTTCGACTACTAATAAAAGAGAAGTGACGCTTATTGGCCAAACAAAAAATACTACTTATTACACGAAAAAAATAGTACTGCAACCGGGAGAAAACAGCATTTCAGTTGACGACAATAAATTTCCGGCAGGTATAGCCCGCTTTACTTTGTTTACCAACAACCTGCCGGTGGCGGAGCGCTTGATGTTCCTGAATGAAAACAAAAATTTACAGGTAAGTATTACCACCAGCAAACCAAAATATTTGCCAAGAGAAAAGGTTACGCTTACTATAAAGACACAGGACGAAAAAGGCAATCCGGTCCCTTCCAATTTATCGCTGGCAGTAATGGATGATAAGTTGTGGTCGTTTGCCGATGATAAGCAAGATCATATTCTATCCTGGTTATTGATGAGCTCAGAGTTAAAAGGAAAGGTAGAAGAACCAACGTTCTATTTTAAAAAGGAAGAACCTAAGGCCGTAATGGCGCTTGACCTGGTTATGCTTACGAATGGATACCGGTATTTTGATTATACAGAGGCGGTTGAAAAGCAGGGTACGTTATCGCATTTGCCCGACGAGCAGCAAATTGTAAGCGGTGCTATTGTGAATGATAAGCAACAACCGGTAAAGGGAACCGTTTTCCTGGTTCATTGTGTACAGGGAGGTAGAGCCATGCAATACAACACGGATGAAGATGGCCTGTTCTTTTTTTCACAGGTTACACCCAACAGTCAATACTATTTATTTGCGAATGCCAGTGATAAAAAAGAGAAAGTAACCATACAGGTAACACAAAACGGATTGGGATACAACCCCATTAGAAGCAAAGCGCTTTCCGAACTGGCATCCATAAAACCCGGTTGGAATATTGTAATACCCAAAGACGGAGAAGCTCCGCGACGACAAATACAGGTTGAAGATCTTGCAAAGAAGGATAGGAAAGAAGTTATGGAT
The DNA here is from genome assembly GCA_036379015.1 of Niastella sp. GTDB lineage: Bacteria > Bacteroidota > Bacteroidia > Chitinophagales > Chitinophagaceae > Niastella. The sequence continues at coordinate 3,384 of DASUVL010000952.1, read as the reverse complement.
TTTGACAGGCGCAACGTGAACCGACTGGAAGACGTAGTGGTCGTTGGCTATGGTACTGCGAGAAAGCAACTCATGGTAGGAAGTGTTGCCGCTATAAGTGCAAAAGAACTCAGTACTGTAAACCCTGGTCTTGCATTACAGGGTAGGATAGCCGGCCTTGACATTAAAAGAGGAGATAATCCGATGGATGACGTTAAAGTTAGAATACGCGGTATGAATTCGATAACGGGCGCCCTGGAGCCGCTTTTCGTAATAGATGGAGTGCCTATGGAGCAATACCGGTTAAATGCAGTGAATCCGGCTGATATAGAATCGATCACCGTTTTGAAAGATGCCGCTGCTACGGCAATATACGGAAGCCGGGCTGCTTACGGCGTGATCATTGTGGAGACTAAAAAATTAAGGACCAGCAGACTGCAGTTTAATATTTCCCCGACCTATTATTATGCATCGCAATCAGTTCGAACGGCGAATGGACCGGTATATCCGGTGGCCAGGCGGTTTTATGCACCAAAATATTTTACAACAGAACCGCAGGAACGCACCGATTTCAGGGAAACCATTTATTGGAATCCGGTAGTGCAAACGGATAAGCAGGGAATAGCCCAGGTTGAGTTTTATAATTCAGATGCATCTACCACATTCAGGGCAATTGCAGAAGGTATTGGCTATAATGGAAAAGCTGGTAGAACGGAGCATACCTACGTAACACAAAATTTGATGAGCGTTGATGCTAAAATTCCGCCCTATTTAACAGTAGGTGATAAAGCGCTCATTCCGCTGGTAATAAAAAATAACAACATCCAGGACGTACAATTCCGCATAAAAGTATTGTTGCCACCCACTATGGTAATTGGAGACTTCACCAGTACTGTATTATTGCCGGCAGACAGTTCGCGGGAAATACGTATTCCTGTAAAAGCGATAGCAGCCACTAACGGGAACATACAATTTATTATAGAAACCGATCTTAAAACAGAGACCATTACCCTGCCCATAACGGCTACAGAAAAAGGATTCCCGGTCATAGAAACTTTTTCGGGTAACAAAAGCGGTAAACATGAATTTGCCATCAACAAAGTAATACCTGGAAGTATACGCACCAATTTGAAAATATTCAAATCGCTGGAAGGACAATTGTTGAACGGGATAGAGTCGATGCTGCGGGAACCACATGGATGTTTTGAACAAACATCATCCAGTACGTATCCGAATATTTATATCCTGAAATACCTGCGGGAGTCGGGAAAATCAAATCCGGCTATTGAGCAAAAGGCACGCGGGTATATAGACGCAGGCTATAAACGACTGATCGGATTTGAAACAGCTAAAAATGGGTTTGAGTGGTTCGGCAATACACCACCACATGAAGCCTTGACGGCATATGGCTTACTGGAATTTACCGATATGCAGGAATTTATTCAGGTAGACAAGCGAATGCTGGAACGTACCAAACGATTTTTGCTAAGCCGCCGGGATGGTAAAGGTTCATTTACCCTATCAACAGGCGGCTATGATCGCTTCGCTTCCGTGCCCAATAAAATTGCCAACATTTATATAGTTTATGCATTAACCCAGGCGGGTATTGGTCAAGAAATTGAGCCAGAGTATGAAGCTGCGGTTAAGCAGGCATTGGAAAGCAAGGATGGCTACCAGTTGGCTATGATGGCCCTGGCTGCCTCCAATATGAAACGGGAAAAAGATTTCAGGTTATTGATGAATGCCGTAAATACCAATTTCCAAAAGAATGATCTTTCATCCGAGACCAGTGTGGTGAACTCACGGAATGCATCATTGCGGGTTGAAACAGCATCGCTTTATGCGTTGGCATTAATGCGCGAACCATTGCCCGATGTGGCTGCCGTTGTCAATCTGATCTCAAAGATCCTGGCCGAAAAATCGTATTATGGTTATGGATCAACACAGTCTACCGTACTTGCCCTGCAGGCCATTGTAGCGTATTCGAAACTCGCAGGCAGGATGACAGAAAATACCCAGATCAATTTTACGATGAATGATACAGCCGCTATTGCAGAAACTGATCTGTCGGCCACGGTACAGGAGGGAAAGAATGTATTTGCTGTACAATACAATAGCAGCCGCAATGCCATTCCTTACAACCTGGAAGTTATGTATAACACATTTACACCACCTAACAGTGCAAAAGCCGAGCTAACGTTGGCGACCAGGTTAGGGGCTACCAAAACCAGGGTAGGAGAAACTGTACGATTGGATATTGAAGTAACCAATCAAAAGACTATGCTGCAGCCAATGGCAATAGCCAAAATTGGTATACCTGCCGGCTTATCTATACAACCGTGGCAGTTAAAAGAGATCAGGGAAAAGAACCAGATAGCTTATTATGAGATATTTGATAATTACCTGGTGTTGTACTGGATGGGCTTTGCACCTAATGAAACCAAAACCATCAGGCTTGACCTGAAAGCAGACATAGCGGGTACATATAAAGGAAAGGCCAGTAATGCCTATTTGTACTATACGCCAGAATATAAGAACTGGAATGATGGGGTAGAGGTGGAGATACGGTAAAGGCTGTAAAGACAAATTGGTAGGAATTGGGTAGATGCGAATAATTATTTTAGGTTGAGCTTCAGCAAGCTGATTTTATTTATAGATAGTTCGAATATCGGGTAGCTAAGGCTGTTGCCAGCCTTTTGCCCCCTAAGAACCGGACATGATACTTTCGCATCATCCGGCTCAAGCCCGTTGTAAGCCACCCTTTGTTTGGGTGACCGGTTTCACTTGTGAAGTTCTTTTGGTTTGCCATTGTTCATAACACTTATCATGGACGACATCGATATTGTCTAATTTGTATTCTCCTCCTTTGGAGGCTTTCGGTTATGAGTTGTGTCTCTAAAATGGTTCGTTATTTATTGTATTTGTAATCAGTCTCTTTGGGTATTGGAGCTATTTCAAATTTTATATTCCATTCCTTGATTTGTTCTAAAATGGGCAAAAATGCCAAACCCTTATCAGACAACCTGTATTCCACTCTGGGCGGTAGTTCCTTAAAGGCCAATCTATCCAATAGTCCATCTTCTTCCAACTCTTTTAATTGTTCGGTTAATACTTTCCTTGATATGTGTGGCACTATAGCGTCTAACTGGCCAAATCGAATGGTACGGGTGCCAATGACATTGATAATGATCGGCTTCCATTTATTACCAATCGTGCCAATAGCTCTCGTAAATGGGCAATTTGAATTGCAAAAGTTGTCGTCTCTCATGTTTTTAAGATTTGTAGTTACCTAATGGTAACCAGAATACACCGCAATAGTTACAAATATAAACTATCAATGGTAACTTTGGGAAACAAATTAAAAATGATTCAAAATGAATAGATTAAGAGACAAAGTAGCAGTTG
>DASUVL010000951.1:0-10910 GCA_036379015.1 Niastella sp. | reverse complement strand
ATGGCGATAGCTGAAGTACCGATACCCAATGCGGTATTGTACAACGCTTCAGAGATACCTCTTGACAACTCAGCAGCAGCTGCACCACCACCTTCATCACCTAAGGCCGAAAATGACGTGATCATACCTAATACCGTTCCTAACAGACCCAACAGGGTTGCTACCGAAGCGATCGTTGAAAGGAACACCAGGTTTTTCTCCAGCATAGGCAGTTCGAGGGCTGTAGCTTCTTCTACTTCTTTCTGAATAGCCAATACTTTTTGCTCAGTGTCAAGCTCAGTATTAGAGATCATCTCTTTGTACTTGCGCAAACCAGCTTTCATTACATTACCAACACTTCCGCGTTGACGATCGCACTCAGAAATAGCCTGATCAACATTTTTGTTAGCCAGGTGATATTGTACTTTACGAATGAATTCTGGAATGTTACCGGTACCAGTAGCTTTAGAGATCGTTAATAAACGTTCAATAACGAAAGTAACAACTGTTAAAAAGGTAGCGAGCAGCAAAGGCACGATAATACCACCATCATACATTTTCACCAAACCACCTTTTGGTCCTTTATGTTTAGGCCAGAAACCACCGGAAAGATCGGGTTGAGAAAAATTACTGGGATTACCTAACAAAAAACGCCAGATTACATAACCTGCGATGATACAAATAACAGGGGCTACCCATGAAATAGCATTGGATCTCTTAACTGGTTGAACGGATGTACTACTCTTCGCTGCGGTTGCAGTCGCAACGGGTCTTGTTTCAGCCATGATTGTGTTTTTTAGTGTTTTATAAATTTTAAGCTATCAGTAGTCTAAATGGGCTCACAATTCTAAGGAAAAAGTCTTTTCCCCCGATCAATTGATCAAGAAAAATTTTGATAAGGTTCACAAGTTAAGAAATTTCTTAACTGATCGCCTAAAAAACAGGCGATTTGATTGAACAGAACGGCGACAATATAGGGCATAATTAGAAACAAACCAAGCAGGTAAGCCCAATAAGCAATATGCAATTAGCAATATGCATAAAGAAGATACTTTTTTTAATTGCCAATTTCCTGTTGTCTGGTGCCTGTTGCCTATTGCCTATCGTCCATCGCCCACCGGCTTAGTCCCCCTGTTCTCTATACTATAGTTTTTTGATCAACGGTAACCTAACAGCCGCTACACACATTTTGTTTTCCCTACCTTCATCCATTAATTTTTCTACATGGTTTAATCATTCAGATGGATTGTGTTAATACAATTTTCATAATAACGCACGATGTTTTAAATGTTGTATTGGTGACGTTCATCTGGCTCAAAAACAATTATTAAAAACTGATGAAAAAATGTTTTTTACTGGTATTACTGGGCTGGTATAGTGTAATGGCATTTGCCCAACAAAAAAAATCCGTTACCCCACCAGCCGCGGCTGATACTGCCAAACGCCCGGCTCCTGCAGCCCCCCGGCCGCCCCTAACCGGCCCCAAACCCTACAAAGAAGTTATTACCGATAAAGCAGCAACCCGCAAAGGGCTCTTTACGGTGCATAAGCTCGAAGACAAATGGTTCTTCGAACTGGCCGACTCTTTATTAAACAGAGATGTGCTGGTAGTGAACCGCATTTCTAAAGCGCCCATCAATACCCGTGCTGGCTTTTTTGGTTATGCCGGTGACGAGATCAATGAGAATGTGATCCGCTTTGAAAAAGGACCGAATAACAAGATCTTCCTTCGCAATATCTCTTACTCGGTATATGCCAAGGATTCTTCCAAACCCATGTACAAGTCGGTACTCAACAGCAACATTCAGCCTATAGCCGCCGCCTTCGATATTAAAGCTTTCTCAAAGGATAGCGCAGGCGTAGTGATTGACATAACCGACTTCCTTAACAGCGATAACGATATCCTGTTCTTTGCATCTTATTTTAAATCATCGCTTCGTATCGGTGGCGTACAACCCGATAAATCTTATATAACGGATATCAGGTCCTTCCCCATCAATACCGAAATAAAAACGGTAAAGACCTATGGCAAAACGCCCGCTCCGGCCTTATTCCCCGGTATGCCTACAGGCCCTGCCGGCAATGCTACTTTCGAGCTCAACAGCTCGCTGGTACTATTACCCAAAGCGCCCATGCGGCCCCGCTTTTACGACGACCGCGTAGCGTATTTCACCACCGAGTATACTGATTTTGATGCCGATCCACAAGGTGTAAAGGACTTGAGCCTCATTACCCGCTGGCGCCTGGAGCCCAAAGAGGAAGACATGGAGAAATATAAACGTGGTGAGCTGGTTGAACCTAAAAAGCCCATCATATATTATATAGACCCCAATACGCCTGAAAAATGGGTCCCCTATCTGATCCTGGGTGTGAACGACTGGCAGAAGGCTTTTGAAAAAGCTGGTTTCAAGAACGCCATCATCGCCCGCAGAGCGCCTACAAAAGAAGAAGACAGTACCTGGAGCCTGGAAGACGCCCGTTATTCGGCTATTGTTTATAAACCTTCCGAGATCCCCAATGCCAGTGGACCGCACGTGCATGATCCCCGTAGTGGTGAGATCCTGGAGTCGCATATAAACTGGTACCATAATGTAATGTCATTGCTGCGCAACTGGTATTTGATCCAGGCTTCGCCCAGCGATCCCCGCGCCCGCAAAGCCCATTTTGATGATTCGCTGATGGGCGATCTGATCCGTTTTGTTTCATCACACGAAGTAGGCCATACCCTTGGTTTACCACACAACATGGGTGCTTCTTCAGCTACCCCGGTTGAAAAACTGCGCGATAAAGCCTGGGTAGAAGAGCATGGCCATACCTCGTCTATAATGGATTATGCCCGTTTTAATTATGTGGCCCAACCCGAGGATAAGATAGGAGCCGCCGGTTTGTACCCCCGCATTGGCGAATACGATCTGTGGTCCATTGAATGGGGTTATAAAATGCTGCCGGGTAAAACCGATGAGGAAGAAAAAGCCATTTTAAATGACTGGGTGAAAAGCCATTACAGCAATTCGCGCTTGCGCTTTCTACATGCTAATGGTATTGATCCCCGGGCGCAGACCGAGAGCCTGGGCGATGATAACATGAAAGCCAATGAATACGGTATCAAGAACCTGAAATGGATTGTGCCGCAATTGCCCAAATGGCTGAATGAAAAAGGGGAAGACTATAAAGGTCTCGATGATGTATACGATGAAGTGTACAACACCTATAGCCGGTACATGGGTCATGCGGTAGCGCATATTGGTGGCGTGTATACTGATCTGAAAACGACCGATCAGGAAGGTGCTGTATATACGGTAGTTCCTAAAGCTGTGCAAAAAGAAGCGCTGGCTTTCCTGCAAAAGAACCTGTTCGCTACTCCTACCTGGCTGTTAAATAAAGCCATTATGGAAAAAGTAACGGCTCCAATAGAGGATAAGATCAGCAGCTTGCAAGATGCCTGGTTAAACTCCCTGTTAAACACCACACGTTTGCAACGCCTGATCTCTTGTACCAACCGCGATGCCAATGCGTATCACCTCGACGATTATATAAATGATCTGAAAAAAGGTATCTGGAGCGAATTGCCGGCCCGTGCCCCGATCGATAACTATCGTCGTAACCTGCAAAAAGCCTTTGTAGAAAGGTTAAGTGTACTGGCCTCGAATGCGCCATCTGCACCTGCTAGTGGAGGTATCTCCATATCGTTTGGCCCGTCGGTAGAAGTGAAGAAAACCGACATCATTTCTGTTGCCCGTGGTACGCTGCGTGCACTGAAAGCCGAAATTGCTGCTGCCATTCCTGCCTATGCAGATAGAATGAGCCGCTATCATTTACAGGATCTGAACGAACGGATTGACCGCGTGCTGAATCCGAGATAATATCCCCTTCCCCCTAAAGGGGGAGAAAGGATTCAGATTACCTATTAAGGTTACTGGTTTCCTGAGTAGGAATTAATTAAAATAAAACTTGTAATACAGTCCGAAAGCAGTTAGCCCTAACCCGGCGCCGCTTTCGGGCTTTTTTTTGTCGAAAAAGGTATTTCCTGGCAGAAATCCGAATTTCCTGTCAGGAATTCCCGTTTCCCAACAGGAATTCTCAAATCCTTCCAGGCTTTCCCAAAACCTGACGGGAATTCCCTTTTCCTGGAAGGAATTCTCAAAACCTATCAGGATATCGCAAAACCCGACAGGATTTCCCAAAACCTTACAGGAAATCCCTTTTCCTGACAGGAATCCATAAAACCTTTCAGGAATTCGCAATTCCTGCCAGGAATTCAGAAAACCTGGTGAGTTTTAGGTAACAAATTGATTGAGTACCTCTCAAATTGATCTATAGACGTGAAAATTTGCCTAACCAGGCCTGCAATTAACTTACTCATACCAAAAACTGCTTGCGGAAGGAGAAAAATTAGTTGAACACTGTCAAATTTGAATTGAACACCGCCTGATTTGATTCACGCGGGCAGCAGTTTGATTAATGAAGCCTGAAATTGTATTTAATAGCAGTGAAATTTGATCTGTGAAGTCTTGAATTTGCATCATGGGTCCTGCCATTTGACTTATTCCCCCACTAACCTGACTCATGGAACCATCTATTTAACTTATATAGCCCCAAATTCGAATCAAGGGACCTGAAATTTAATTGGTTGTCCTTCGAATTTGAATGATGGAGTCACTATGTTGCTTGATGTAGCCTTATTTCAAACTGAATGAGAGTCATTTTGGAACAAATCAATCCGGGGTTGATAATGTCGGCTCCTACTTCCTACCTCCTATTTCAGCTTTTTCCTACTCGTACCGCAATGCTTCAATCGGGTTCAACCGGGCGGCTTTTATAGCCGGATACAACCCGGCCAACAAACCAACAAGGGAACATATGATAACCCCGGTAAATACCCAGTCCCAGGGAACCACAAAACTGGTACTTAATAATATACCAACAACATTCCCTAACAAAATGCCTAATACGATGCCGATGCCGGCGCCCAGCAAACTGATGATGATCGATTCATACAGGAACTGGTAACGCACATTTCTTCGCTTGCCTCCAATAGCTTTTACCAGTCCGATCTCTTTGGTGCGTTCGGTTACCGCAACAAGCATAATGTTCATCAACCCAATGGCAGCTCCTACCAGGGTGATCACCCCTATCAGCAAGGCGGCTATGGTTATAAAGCTCAGGTTGCGGATGAGCATTTCGGCAAAACTGTCGCTTTTGTCGACCAGGAAATTATCAGTTTCAGTAACCATTAATTTGCGAATGGTGCGAAAGGTGCCGGTAGCTTCGCCAATAGCCCCGTCAATGTATTTGATATCGGGCACCTTTACCTGTATGTTAAAGGAGGCATTGCGGTTATTATTGAAAAAACGGCGTACGTTGGTATAAGAAATAATGATAACGTTATCAAGGCTTCGGCCAAACGTAGAACCTTTTGGCTTTAACGTACCAATGATGCGGAATGGAATGTTATTGATGCGGATGACCTTATCCAGCGGCCTTTCAACGTTTTCGCCAAAAAAACGGGTGGCTACATCCTTGCCAATCAAACATACATTACGACTGCTTTGAATATCCATTGTATTCAGATCGCGCCCATATAAAACAGAAAAGCCATTCAAATTGGTATAATTCTCATCGCCGCCAACCACCCATACATTGGGATTTGTCTTTTGATTTTCATAGGCAACGATCGCATCGCGCGCCCCCATCAGGTTGGTGCTCACCAATGCCGGATATTGATAAGTTGATTTAAACGACTCCGCCTGTTCTTCGGTAATGACCTTACCCATGTTCGATTTCTTCTCTTTCTTCGCGCCCTTTTTTTCTTTCTTCACTTCATCATTATTGAAAAAACGGCGTGGCTCCTGGTAACGGATGGTAAATCCGGTGGCGCCCATAGAAGAAAAGCTCTCCAGGAATTTTTGCCTGATGGCGGCAATGGCGGTATTTATACCAATAAGTGCGGTGATCCCCAGGGCAATAATGGCCACTGTGATGCCCGTACGTAACTTATTACTACGTACCGTACGAAAAGACAGCGAAAGCGTATCGCGAAGTGTCATACTAAATTGGTGCAACTAATGTAAGAAATATTACGGCGTACCGGGAAGAAGTTGGATGAAAGGTAAACAAAACAGGTGTGCCATCCTGCCGGTCGGCGGGATGGCACACCTTATCGAATTAAGATCTTATATTAATATTACAGGTAAAACAACGAACTCAACTGGTTAAGCAGCCAGTTAGGGAAAATACCCAACAGGATCACCACCGCAGCAATGATAATTAATAAGCCTTTGAAACTACGGGAAGTATCCATTTCCTGGGGTTCTGCTTCTCCTTCTTTAAAATACATGGCCTGTATAACGCGGAAATAATAATACACGCTGATGGCGGCGCACAATACCCCCACAATTACCAGCCACAATACATTACCATTGTTTATGACGGCTGATAACATATAGAACTTGGCCCAGAAACCTGCCGTGGCAGGTATACCAGCCAGTGATAAAAGGAATATGGTATTGGTGGCAGCCAGAACCGGCTGGCGTTTGGCGAGTCCGTTGAAACCTTCAAAGGTGTAATCTTTCATTTTCAGAAGTATGGCAAAAATACCAATGGTAGCGAGGCTATAGGCCGCCGCATAAAAGATCATCCCTTCTTTGCCCATATCGTTCATGGCAACCAGGGCAAACAGCATAAAACCGGCTTGCGCAATACTTGAATAAGACAACATTCTTTTCACGCTTTGCTGAAACACAGCGGTAATGTTGCCGATAAACAAAGTAGCAGCAGTTATTATAGCCACCAGTAATTGCCACTGGCCTTTTGCTTCGCCAAAACAACCTTCAAACAAACGGATAAAGGCTATAAAACCGGCCACCTTTACGATCGTTGCCATAAAGGAGGTGAATACGGTAGGCGACCCATCATACGCATCGGGTGTCCAGAAGTGAAAAGGCACTGCCGATACTTTAAATGACATGGCAAATAACAGCAGCAATAAACCAGCTGCTATCATAGGCGTTAAATTCGTAGTGCCCTGACGGATCACTTCCATATCAAAACTGCCTTTTACGCCATAGAGCAGCGTAATACCCATGAGCATTATACCGGTTGAAAAAGAACCCATCAAAAAGTACTTCAGCGCCGCTTCATTACTTTTGAGATTACGTTTATCGCTACCGGTTAAAATATAGAGTGGAATAGAAATGATCTCGATTCCCAGGAACAGCATCAGCAGCGAATTGAATGACGACACGATGGCAATACCACACAGCACAAAAAATATCAATGCAAAGTATTCAGCCAGGTTCGCGCCCACGCGCTCCATATCCCGGCCCGAAAGCAGAAAATATATCCAGGTGCTGCCAAAGGCAATGGTGTTGAACAACAGACCAAATATGTCGAAGGACAGCATGCCCTTTACGTTCACATTAAAAAAATGATAGCCGCCCATGTCGAGCACATTGGCTACTACCAAACCCAGCAGGCCAATAATAGCTACAGTGCGTACAGCGGTTTTATTACTCGTGAACACGCCACTAAACATCATCACTACACCGAGAACAGCCGAAATTACAATTGCATTCATAATTCAATTCTATACGTTCGCTTATGGTAACTTGACAAACATTTTTGAGTAAATAGCATCTACTGCATGCTTCGTTGCTTCAATCATTGGCTTGGGATATACACCCATTATTACAATACCGATCAGCAGCACTGCCAACACAAACTTTTCATTAAACCTAATGTCACGGGCATTGGCGGTTAAACTGCTGGTGTTGCCAAAAAATACTTTCTGGATCATATTTAAAGTATATATGGCCGACAGAATGATACTGATACCGCCAACCACCATAAAGATGTAATGATAGTTGGAAGCTTTAGAACCGAATACGCCGTTGAACATCATAAACTCACCGATAAATGCATTGGTAAGCGGTAGCGCTACATTGGCTAATGCAACTACAACCAGCATAATCGCCAGGGATGGCGCCTGCTGTGCCAGTCCGCCCAGCTCCGACATTTTACGGGTATGAAATTGACGTTCTATCAGTTCTACCACGATCCACAGACCAATGACGTTAATACCGTGATTGAACATTTGTATCATTACACCCTGTATTCCCATGGGTGAAGTAACAAAAATAGCGAGCCCCATTAATCCCATGTGGGCAATAGATGAATACGCGATCAACCGTTTCAGGTCATCCTGCTGCATGGCTACAAAAGATGCATAAAGCATCCCCACCACACACATGGTAGCGGCTGTATCGCCCCAGGCCCAAACTCCTATAGGTAATACCGGCGCCAGCCAGCGCAGAATACCAAACACCCCCATCTTTACCATGATGCCACTCAATACCATCGTAACCGCCGTGGGCGATTGTTCGTAGGTATCGGGTTGCCAGGTATGAAAAGGAAACAATGGTATTTTAATGGCAAAGGCCAGGAAGAACAACCAGAACAGCCAACCCTGTTGCGGACCGGGCAGGTTCACTTTGTAAAACGAACTCATGGCAAATGAGTGATCGGCTGTATGAAAGTAAACCCAGATAATTCCGACCAACATCAATAACGATCCTACAAAAGTGTAAATGAAAAACTTGAACGTAACAGCCACTCTTCTTTCACCACCCCATATAGAACACAGGAAGTAAGCCGGTATAAGGGCCAGTTCCCAGAAGAAATAGAACAACAAGGCATCAGATGCCACAAACACACCCATTAAACCGGTTTGCATCAAGAGCATTAATGCATAAAACTTGTGTGCATTTTTATAGGTTGAATTCCAGGTTGCGATGAATATGCCGGGGAATGAAATACCTGTCAGCAAACACAACATCTTGCTCATACCATCCATGGTAAGCGAGAAACGGCTACCGAGGTTAGGCAACCAGGCCACATCGGTTTGCAGGTATTCAGGTTTGTGTAAAAATGCTATGCCCAATATGGCAACCACCATGGTTATGATGGATGTTAATAATGACCATACTTTCACGCTCTTTTCCTGTTTAATCAGGAAAGCAAGCAAACCACTCACCAACGGAATAACGATCAGCAGAACAGGTACCATTATAATTTCTTGATTTCTGATTTCTAGATTTATGGATTTTCTCTTCCCTACAACTTATTTTTTCAAAAAGAACTTCACTACAAACAGCGCGAGCATGCTCAGCACCATCAGCAATACATAGTTACCAACCAATCCGCTTTGTAAAAAGCGAACCTGCCGGCTGGTATAAGTCACTGTACGGCCAACACCATTTATTATCCAATCGATAAAGTTCTTTTCAATAATGCTATTCAGGAATTTGGCCAGCCATTGCATGGGCTTTACAATAGCGAATTGATACAATTCATCAATGTACCATTTGTCGGCCAGTACTTTTCCAAAACCTGCTGGTTCATCCAGTTCAGGTTTTCTGCTGTACCGGAACAAGGCAAACAGAATGGCAACCACCGCTACGCCTACTGAAATACCCATAAGTGTGAACTCGGTATTATGATCGAGACGCGCTACTTCCTTTATATTGGTTGAAGCCTCAAACACAGGCGCCAGGAAATGTTCCAGCCAATGTGCTTCGGGTTTAATGGCTTCAGGCACACCTATTAATCCACCTCCCACACTCAGTATCGCCAGCACCACTAAAGGAAGGGTCATGGCTGCCGGGCTTTCATGCAGGTGATGCTTTTGATCTTCAGTTCCGCGGAAGGAACCCAGGAACGTAGTAGCATATAACCGGAACATATAGAAGGCAGTCATCATCGCGCCGGCAACACCCAGGTAATAATACATGGGATCTTTGGCGTAAGCAGCTGCTAATATTTCATCTTTTGAGAAGAAACCACTGAAAGGAGGTATACCGGCAATAGCAATACAGCCGATGAAAAACGTCCAGTGGGTAATGGGTAAATGTTTTCTTAATCCACCCATGCGGCGGATGTCCTGCTCGTGGTGCATGGCATGAATTACCGAACCTGCACCAAGGAACAACAGGGCTTTAAAGAAGGCATGCGTCATTACATGGAACACAGCGCCGGTATAAGCGCCCACGCCCAATCCCAGGAACATATAACCTAACTGGCTCACGGTACTATAAGCCAGTACTTTTTTAATATCGTTTTGCTTGATGGCAATAGTTGCAGCAAACAATGCCGTAGCCAGACCAATAGCAGCCACCAGACTTTGTGTAGTTGGCGCCATCGTGTATAAGATGTTGCTGCGCGCGATCATATAGATACCGGCTGTCACCATCGTAGCGGCATGGATCAGCGCTGATACGGGTGTTGGACCCGCCATCGCATCTGGCAACCAGGTATATAAAGGTATCTGTGCACTTTTACCGGTAGCACCTACAAACAATAACAAGGTAATACCGGTAACATCAATGGCTGTTAATTTTTGATACAGATCAAACACTCCGGTACCATCAGTTGTAGTATAAGTAACAGTGCCCAGTTTGGCAATGATCCAGAAGATAGCGATCAGAAAGCCGAGGTCACCGATCCGGTTCATGATAAAGGCTTTCTTCGCCGCGTTATTATATTCTGTATTCTTAAACCAGTAACCGATGAGCAGGTACGAGCACAAGCCAACCCCTTCCCATCCTATGAACATGATCACATAGTTGGCGCCCAGTACTAGCAACAACATCGAGAACACGAACAGGTTCAGGTAACAGAAATAACGGCCGAAGTGGTCATTCCTTTCTTCATGCATGTAGGCCGCTGAGTACAAATGTATCAGAAAACCTACACCGGTAATGATCAGCAAAAAGAGGGAAGAAAGCTGATCAATTTGAAAAGCGAAAGGAATAGATAACGTTCCGTAACTAATAAAATCAAACAGGTTCACAACCTGGGTGTTCCCGTTCTTTACCTCGGTAAAAAGCAGCACACTCACAACAAACGAGGCCAATACCATACCGCTGCCAATAATA
>DASUVL010000950.1:0-2272 GCA_036379015.1 Niastella sp. | reverse complement strand
TTGCCTGATATGATCGAGATCGGCTCTTTTATAGGTTTGGCAGCCATGACGCAAAGCGACATCACCATAAAAAATGCCGGCATAGAACACCTGGGTGTTATCCCCGAAAAGTTTAAACAACTGGGTATTCAATTGCAATTTGAAGGCGATGACATTCACGTACCTGCGCAGGAGGTATATGAAATTCAAACGTTCCTCGATGGAGGGGTACTTACCATTTACGATCATCCCTGGCCGGGCTTCACCCCCGATTTGCTGAGCATTGTACTGGTAGTAGCTACCCAGGCCCGTGGTAGTGTACTCATTCATCAAAAGATGTTTGAAAGCCGCTTGTTTTTTGTAGATAAGCTCATTGATATGGGCGCCAAGATTATTTTATGCGATCCCCACCGCGCCGCTGTAATAGGGCTAGGCCGGGATCAAAAACTGCGGGGTATTCAAATGAGCAGCCCTGATATCAGGGCCGGGGTATCGCTGTTAATAGCGGCATTGAGTGCTGAGGGTAAGAGTGTTATTCAGAATATTGAACAAATTGACCGCGGTTACCAATATATAGATAAACGCCTGCAACAACTGGGTGCAGACATTAATAGGATATAGAACAGACATATTGCGCATAAAACTAAACGCTAAACCACAAACGCATACATGCTGAATCATAAAATAATAATTATTACAGCCCCATCGGGAGCCGGCAAAACTTCCATTACCCGTTTCCTGCTAAATGAATTCCCGCAACTGGCATTTTCGGTATCTGCAGCCACCCGCAATGGCCGTTCAACTGAAAAAAACGGGGTAGATTATTATTTTATTAGTGAAGAAGAATTTACCAGAAAGATCCAGCATAATGAGTTTGTAGAATGGGAAATGGTTTATGAAGGCAAATACTACGGTACGTTGAAATCTGAACTGGAACGCATCTGGAACAACCAGCAGGTGCCCGTGCTGGATATTGATGTAAAAGGCGCCATACACGTACAGCAACAGTTTCCCGACACTACCCTGTCGATATTTGTAGAACCCCCGTCTGTAGACGAATTAAAGCGCCGGCTCAGTTCCCGGGGTACGGAAACCGAGGAAAGTTTGCAGGCACGGGTAAACAAGGCATCGTACGAAATATCGTTTAAACACCACTTTCACAAAATAATCGTGAACGATCACCTCGAACGGGCCTGTAAACAGGCTAAAGAAGTGGTTCAGCAGTTTTTGGACGCTTAAACCCTATTCCCTGATTCTTGTGCTTTTTTTATACTTTCGTAGCTGAACTATGAGTTTTATTACCATTATAGGCATTTGCATTGGCATCGCCTTTTTGTTGGTCGCCTACTTTGCCGGCATTGAGGTAGCTTTTACCTCGGCCAACCGGCTGAATATTGAATTAAAAAAGAAACAGGGCGCCAGCAGTGGTATACTATTATCAAACCTCTTCGACAATCCTTCCCGCTTTATAGGCACCAATGTGGTGGGCTTCAGCTTTTTCCTGACCATTGTGGTTTTACTGGGTTCGGTATTCTGGAACGAATTATTCGACTGGTATTCCATGGATTTTTCCGCCCGCTCCTTTATTACGCCCATGCGGCTTATTTTCGAAATAATAGTTTCGTGGGTAGTCATCATTTTCCTGGGCGAATGCATTCCCAGGGCCATTTTCAAGGCAAAAAGTGATTCCCTGCTCTCCTTTTCAGCCCGCATAGGCATGCTGGGATTTTTTGATTCTTTATTTTACTGGGTAGCCGCCGCATTTGTAAAGCTGTCGATCTTTATTCTGAACGTAATCTTCGACATGCGCATCGATAAGCGAAAAGAACCTTTTTCGCGTAGCGATCTCGATCACTTTTTTCAACAAACCAGTGAGTATAATAGTGACGGGAGCGATATGAATACCGAGTTATTTGAGAACGCTTTGTCGTTACCAAAAATAAAAGTGCGGGAATGCCTGGTGCCCCGTAAAGAAATTGAGGCCATTGAGCTGAATCTCTCCGTTGAAGAAGCCCGAAAAAAATTTATTTCTACCCGGCTAAGCAAGCTTATCGTTTATGCGGGAAATATTGATCATATCCTCGGCTATATTCACCAGCTCGATCTGTTTAAACAGCCCGATCACGTCAAAGAAATATTGCTGCCCATTCCGGCTATACCTGAAAGCATGAGCGCTACCGACCTCATCAATAAATTCACCAAAGAACGCAAAAGCATTGCCTGGGTAGTAGATGAATTTGGCGGCACGGCCGGTATTGTCACCATGGAAGACCTGCTGGAAGAGATCTTTGGC
>DASUVL010000949.1:0-3513 GCA_036379015.1 Niastella sp. | reverse complement strand
TCGAGTCCGTCCAATTACCACAAAGCCACCATCTGCACTGCGGATAATATCGTTTGTGTATTCATCCTCGGAACCACCGAGTGTTTTTTGCCATACCAGGTTGCCGTTGGCATCGAATTTTACTACCCACATATCAAAGTTTCCGTGGTTGCTGCCTACATCACCAGTGTTGTTGCTGGCGGTAGTGGCGGTCACTACAAATCCACCGTCACCGCTGGCTGTAATAGCCGATGTGTATTCCTCATCTGAACCGCCAAATGTTTTCTGCCACAGCAAATTGCCGTTGGCATCCAGTTTAAATATCCATACATCCCTGTGCGTTGAAACGTAAGTGAGTCCTGCTACTATAAATCCGCCGTCACCGCTGCTGATAATATCCTGTGCAAAATTAGAGATTGCATCGCCAAACGTTTTCTGCCAAAGCAAATTGCCGTTGGCATCCAGTTTAAATATCCACGCATCGTCGTATCCATGATTAAGGCCAACATCACCGCTGTTGCTGCTGTTAGTATATCCTGCTATCACCACGCCACCGTCTGCGGTACCTGTAATAGCAGTGGGATAGTCACCGCCTGAACCGCCGTACGTTTTTTGCCATACCTTGTTGCCATCGGCATCTGTTTTTACAACCCAGATATCGGAATTCCCTTTAGACACACCTACATCGCCCGAGTTATTGCTAAGGGTGCGGGCCACCGTTATATAACCACCGTCGGATGTACGCCAGATGTTGATGCCGAGTTCTTCGTTATCACC
Source organism: Niastella sp. (assembly GCA_036379015.1). Lineage (GTDB taxonomy): Bacteria > Bacteroidota > Bacteroidia > Chitinophagales > Chitinophagaceae > Niastella. The sequence continues at coordinate 2,757 of DASUVL010000949.1, read as the reverse complement.
ACCGAACAATTTATTCCAGGTAGGAGGTTCAATGGTAAAGTCATTGGCGCTTGCGGCGTCTTTGCCGGCTACCGTTACTGTCAGTTTCACTTTACCGGGCAGGGCCGCTTTGGGGACTTTTACTTTTATTTCTGTCGTGGATGCCGATACAATATCGGTTGCTGCTGTAGTACCAAACCTGACGGCGATAATTGATTTGTCGTTGGTAAAATTCTTACCGGTAATGGTCACCAGGGTATCCGTAGCACCGGCTGCAGGTGAAAAGGCAATGATCTGTGGCACCGAATCGGTGCCGTTTCCATTTGTTCCGGGATCGGTATCGGCGTCTTTCTTGCTGCAGGCGCTTATTAAAAACAGTAGCGCCATGCCATATAAAGCCATTAACCGCTTGCACGTTTTCATGAGTAAGGTGTTGTTTTTACGCAAACATAATAAAATATAAATATATATGCAATTCAGGGGAGAAAGCGAATAAAAAAATGCGTCCCGGTTTATCGGGACGCAGCGTGCGTTTATTGATTGGGGTGGCGACCCGATGGTAGTATGACTAATATACCCTTTTCCAGGAAGCTCCGCTCAGGTCTATAATTTCAATAAGTCCGGCTCCCTGATCGTAAAATGCTTTGTCGAATTGAGTAGAAGGATATACCAGATCTGTTTGCGGCACAGCCGGCGTTACCGTAGTGTACGTTAAACCGTTTACAGTTTTGTGGGTAAAAGAAGCATTATATTCAAGAGCAGCCAGTTTAACAAAATAACCTTTCATTCTTAACCAACGGATAGTTTGCCTCAATTTATTGGGGTCATCACTGTACTGCAGTGTTTTGTAAAAGTAAATATTTATGGTATCCGTTGCAGACGTAAGTTTTGCTTCATAGGACTCGGTATACGCCACAATCGTATAATTGGTGTCTTTATACTCCGGCCTGTAAAAACTTTGTTCTATACTGATAACTGTATAAACGAGGCTATCGCCAAGGTCGTTTTTAAATTTAAATTTCTGACCCGCCTGATAAACCAACCACTGTTTATCTTCCTTTGTAAAGGTGAGGCGAGGAAGGTCTTTTTCTTTTTCTTTTTTACAGGCAAACAGGATAGTTATAAGAGCTATAGGTATAAATAGTTTCATATGACCAGGTTTGTTCTTAAAATTAAACTTAAGTCTTCTTATTTCAGATCGACTAATTGTTAAATTTAGAATAGACAATTACACATTAACTTGCGCTGTGGCCACCAATTACAAAAGCTCGGCTGACTACATTAATGAACTTACATTCGGGGCGCACCGCCGATCTTACTCATTAGTGTCACCATACAATCCTATTAATCGCGGTTGTTTGTGGCTGTTTTTAATGTAAGTCTATTGTAAACAGTTACAACAAGCCTATAAAAGATCCATAACAGGGAATAAGCAATCAATCCCCTGAGGTTATATTTAATGTCTTCCGGATCATAGCGGCCGTGTATTCGAACATGAAAGAACTTGTTGGAATACTCCTGCGCGTATTCTATTGACATACTGAAGATGTACAGTATAACAAAAATAAGAATGTGTCTGGTGAGTTTGCCATTTGTAAACAGTATATTCAGGAAGCCAGCTGCCAAAAAATAAAATGTAGCGTGTAACTCCTTATCAAAGTGCCTCAAAGAGGAGGGAAGTTTTATCATGAATCCCACGACGGATGCAATTAGACAGATAAAAACCAAAAGCGCCTTTACCCAATTGTTATATTTTAGGCTCATGAGTTGTTGTCATGTTTATAAGCGAAAGTAATCTCCTTTCTGCAAATAGTTAGGTTGTAAAATATGAATTGTTGCTAACGGCTACAATACCTGCGATATTGTATTTATTGACGATACGTTACATAACCGATATCTAAATAGTCGTTTACTGACGGGTCAACTGCAAACAATTCTCCGGTGGTTTTATTTACAATGGTTACAAAATCGTGGTCTTTAAAAAAAGGGGAATCGAAATATTGGTGAACGTTTATTCCAAGAAAATAAAGTTGTCCGATTTGGGGAGTAGCCACCCAGGTGCCGGAAAGATGATGTTTTTTGAATAGATAATTGCAGGTGGTTGCAAAGAAAGATGCGTACCCAACGCAATGGGCTGTTTTGGAAACTATGAGTCTGTTGGGATCGTTGTTGTTGTTTGAAGCGGTATAATTCAATTGTTGTGCAGTAGCGGCAAGTGCAAGTTTAATGATGCCATCGATGTCAATGTCTTTTTTGCCCTCACTTTTGGTTTCAATATAGCCGATCAGTTTTTTCTCCTTTGCTATATAATTAGCACGCTGTCCAACTGATCTATAGGAAACCAAAAGCCTGTAAAACCATCCCCGAAACAAAAACACGACTATAATAAGTGTTAAAATGGTTAGCAGGGTTCGTTTAATAAACTTCATGGTTGAGTTTTTGTTGTTTTTCCGGTAAGGGTGTCATGCGATATATGTAAACGGTAAGTAATCTGTTCGCAACCAACCCGTTGGTAAATATGGGGGAATTTCTCCCCATGCCAATAATGCACTGCAGAAAAGTGATAAATTTTTAGTATCTTTGCAGCATCTTATTTTCCTCCCTTCACATATCTGAATCTACACCACACTTTGTAAGGCAAGGTCGTAAGCTGATCCTGTTTAATTCATTCATTTTTAAATTATTGGCATGACCAAAGAACAAATTGATACATTTCTCAAAAAGCACAAATATGACCAGCATCCGGTTAAAGTAAGTTTCAGATCGAGAACTGCTTTT
>DASUVL010000948.1:0-2710 GCA_036379015.1 Niastella sp. | reverse complement strand
GCAGGCGATCAGTAAAGCAAAAAAAGCATGTATCCGAAAAACGGCAGTGAGTAAAACAATAACGGCGATGCCGGTTGCCAAAAAGATCATGACCTGCGCAAACGATGCTGTCATATTACAATCGTTGGAATGGTGATTAACTAAGATACCAAACCTGTTACTATTGACAATAGTTTAAATATTAACGAATGGATTCCCCTACCTAACCATATAAAACATCTGCAGGCAATTCTGTACCTTACCGTTTTAAATGAAGCAACCGAAAGCAATACTTTAGCAAAATTTATGGACGACGAATATTTCATGCAACAAGCCCTGAAAGAGGCCCGGCGGGCGTTTGACGATGGTGAAGTACCTGTTGGGGCGGTGGTTGTTATTAATAACCGGATCATTGCCCGCGGGCATAACCAGGTGGAGCGATTAAGTGACCCTACAGCGCATGCCGAGATCATTGCGCTCACGTCTGCATTCAATTTCCTGGGGAGTAAATATTTACCGGATGCATCCATTTATATTACGGTGGAGCCATGCCTCATGTGTGCGGGAGCTCTTTACTGGAGCAAGATCGGAAAAATCATTTGGGGAGCCGATGATGAAAAGAACGGACATAAACGCATCACTGAACCAAACTGGCCATTTCATCCAAAAACAGAAGTAACGAAAGGCATACTAAAAGAAGAATGCGCCGAACTGATGAAAAGTTTTTTCAGAAGCAAGCGATAAAGCATTTCGAGTGCATGCTCTTCACTGTGATCATTCTTATGTTACAATTGATCATTCATTCATGAACTATGTGACTAATATGATAATGAGATAATTTGATAATGTGATAATTCTTCAAAGTTCAGCGTTCCTACTAACGCGAAGCTTACGCGAAAACACCCACAACGGCCTGTATTCCATTATCACATTGGCTAATTAGCATATTAACTAATTAAGCTTCCTCAGTTTGATATTTTTAAACCAGATGCCGCCGCCATGATCCTGTAAGGCAATATGTCCTTTTTTGGCCATGCCGTATGCTTTGGCAGGTGACCATTTACCCTTTTCTTTAAGTTCCTGCCAGGCGGGCGTCCACAATTCATAGTCCACTACTTTTTTGCCATTTAACCAATGCTCAACATGCGGTCCTTTTACGATAATAGTAGTGTGATTATATTCACCGGCAGGTTTTGCAGCCAGTTCCAGGGGTGGGTACATAGCGTAATCGGAGCCGCTTTTTTGCCATGCTTCCAGCTTTTGAGCGTATCCTTCATCGTCAATTAACTGGTACTCGGGGCCTGTTTCATAACTGGGACCGCTGGTTTCCACCACCCGGTAAATAATGCCACTGTTGGCGCCTTTGTCTACTTTCCAGTCTACCGCCAGTTCGAAATTATCATATTGGTCAATGGTAATGAGATCGGCCCGCTGCTTAACATCTTTTTCTTTACAATATAGCTGTCCGCTGACCACTTCCCAGCTATCGAATGGTTTAGCGTTATATGCCCGCCATCCGTCGGTATTGCGACCGTTAAATAACAATGACCACCCCGCTTTCTTTTCGTCGGCGGTCAATGTATTGTCCTTCTCCTGAGGGGGTTCAAAAGCCCCTAAAAGCGCGCTGGACAGTATAGTTGCAGAAAACAGCATCAATTTTTTTGTTGTAATGGTACTCAACATATTGATTGATTTGATAAGGATTCGCAAGCCCCAATTGTTAACTAAAATACTATAAAATTGCCACAGCCAGCACCAAAATTTTCTGTTTCGTAAAGAGAATGAATTGGTTAATCAACCATTCGCCTGTACTTTTGTTACCGTTTGAAAGAACAACTATAAATCTTCAACAATTAAAATTTTAGTGTTATGGCATTTACACTACCGGCGCTTCCTTATGCACACGATGCACTGGAACCGCATATTGACGCACTGACGATGCAGATTCATCATGGCAAACATCACCAGGCTTATGTAGACAACCTGAATAAAGCTATTGCGGGAACCCCGAATGAAAATAAATCGCTGGAAGAACTGGTAAAAGCTGCCGGCAGCATCAGCCCGGCCGTTCGTAATAACGGCGGTGGCCACTGGAACCACTCTTTCTTCTGGGAACTCCTGGCCCCCAACGCAGGCGGTCAGCCTACTGGCGCCCTGGCAGATGCCATCAATGACGTTTTTGGTTCTTTCGATAGTTTTAAGGAAAAAGTAGCTACCGCCGGCGCTACCCGTTTCGGCAGCGGTTGGGCATGGCTGATCATTAACAACGGAACACTCCAGATCACCTCTACCCCCAACCAGGATAACCCCCTGATGGATGTAGCCGAAGTAAAGGGTACTCCCCTTTTAGGTATCGACGTTTGGGAACATGCTTATTACCTGAAATACCAGAATCGCCGTCCCGAATACCTGAGTGCTATTTGGAACGTGATCAACTGGAATAAAGTAGCCGAGCATTTTGCAAAAGCTGCCAAATAACAAGTTTACAGTTTATATACAATCCCGGTTTTGCCGGGATTCTTTTTTTTAACCTTTCAAAATATAGCCCAATGAAATGTACCTTGTTTAGTACGATGTTTGCCGTAATATGTTTTGCAGCCTGTTCACCCGGCGTTCAAAAAAAAGTAAAAGTGATGTCGAGTGGAAAAATACAGGTGGATGAAGCTACCAAAACAATCACCCTTACCCCCGGAAGCCAACATAATGAAGCAGAATTGATCCTGACCGATAA
>DASUVL010000947.1:0-5285 GCA_036379015.1 Niastella sp. | reverse complement strand
GCCTGGATACCATCATCACGGTCACCATTATGCCGATTGCAATGATGCTGTTGTTCGTTTATGTGTTAGGCGGCGCCATTCAAACCGGCACGGATAAATATGTAAATTACCTATTGCCTGGTATACTGCTCATTGCCGTTGCAAATAGTATAGGCTACGTGTCCTATCGCCTGTTTTTAGATAAGCAACGGGGCATATTCGAGCGTTTCAACTCCATGCCGATTGCGCGTTCGGCTGCTATATGGGGACATGTGCTAACCTCATTGGTATCCAATGCGATTTCGCTTACCGTAATTATTCTTGTAGCGCTCATTATGGGCTTTCGCTCACCGGCAGGCGTATTGTCATGGCTTGCCGTGGCCGGTATAATCGCTCTGTTTACGCTGGCCCTTACATGGATAGCGGCGATTGCCGGATTGCTGGCAAAATCGGTGGATGGCGCAGGTGTAATCGCTTATCCCATTCACCTTCTGCCGTTAATTAGCTCTGCGTTTGTGCCGACAGCATCCATGCCGGGGCCTGTTCGTGCGTTTGCCGAAAATCAGCCGGTAACCTCGATCGTGGAAACCATTCGCGCGTTACTTTCAAATCAACCGGTAGGCAATCATATATGGGTGGCTCTTGCCTGGTGCGTTGGAATTATGCTCGTGGCTTATATGTTTGCGATGAGAGTGTATCGAAAACGGGGGTAAGGTTTGTCTATTTTTTTGTAGTTACCATTTCTGTAAAACTTCTGGCTGCAGCTGTAAATTCAGAAGGCAATAAAACGATTGTCGTTGTGTTACTGTCAATTCCAATTTCAGATAACATTTGCATTCTTCGTAATTCGAGTGCAATCGGGCTTCCTTCCATTTCTTTCGCACCTTGTGTTAATTTTAATGATGCTTCAAGCTCGGCTTCCGCTTTTACAATTCTTGCTCTTTTTTCTCTAATCGCTTCAGCTTCTCTCGCCATGGCTCTTTGCATCGCCTCTGGAATTTCAACGTCTTTCATTTCTACCATTTCTATTATTATTCCCCAGGGTTCAGTCGCAGTGTCAACAATTTGTTGCAGTGTTCCATTTATTTGTTCCCGCTCTCTTAAAACTTCGTCCAACGAATGTTGACCAATAATGTTTCTCAAAGCTGTAACTGAAAATTGATAAACTGCTTTGTTGAAGTCTGCCACTTTTATAATCGCTTTTTCCGGGTCGGTTACTCTAAACCATAGAACGGCATTGACTTTTATGGTTACGCTATCCTTTGTAATTGTTTCTTGTTGTTCTAAATCAACGGTCTTTGTACGAATGTCGATTGTTTTCTTTCTGTCAATAAATGGAATTATCCAAAACAAACCTGGACCTCTTGTTCCGTTAAATCTACCAAGTCTAAAAACAATTGCTCGTTCATATTCCTGAGCAATACAAAGTCCCAGAATAATAAAAAGAAGCACAATGGCTCCAATAATAATAGGAATAGGGAATGTCATTGTTATATTTTTAAAATGTCAAATTATTAGATCTGCATCAAAGTTGTCTGTATTCATGCCTCAATAGGTCGTATTTTTGATAGTACAAACGCGAACAATCCGGAGGTATTAGGCACCTGATGTGCAGATAAAGAAAGTATTGTTATTAGATTAGTATGCCAACGCTGAAAATATTACAACCTGGTCAAAAGAATATTTCAATAACAGGTTGGTTGTAATAAAATCAATAAAAATGGCGAGAATATTCATTACAGGCTCGGCAGATGGATTAGGCGAGATAGCAGCTAAATCACTGATCAGCCAGGAACACCAGGTGGTGTTGCATGCCCGCAATGCAGAACGAGGGCGACAGGCCATGGCGAAAATGCCAGGGGCAGAAAAAGTATTGACGGCAGAACTTTCCAGTATGCAGGAAACCGCGCAGTTAGCGGAAGCGGTGAACGCGTTAGGATCTTTTGATGCTATTATCCATAATGCCGGGGTTTACCAGGTTTCGAACCTTGAAAAAAGTGTTGACGGTTTACCTATACTGCTTGCAGTGAATACTATTGCGCCATACATGCTGACAAGCCTGATCCAAAAGCCCAAACGGCTGGTTTACCTCAGTTCCGGGATGCATAGACAAGGTGATCCCAGTCTGAGCGGCCTGCATGAAAATAAACTACGGGTTACTTATTCCGATTCCAAACTACACGACGTAATACTCTCCATGGCGGTTGCCCGAAAATGGAAAAATGTGTTGAGCAATGCGGTAGATCCCGGTTGGGTACCAACAAAAATGGGCGGTGCTGGTGCTCCTGACAACCTGCAAAAAGGCGCCGAAACGCAGGTTTGGCTGGCAGTGAGCAACGATGACAAAGCCAAAGTAACCGGTCGTTACTTTCATCACCAACGGGAAGACCGGTTTTTACGTGAGGCCACCGATGCAACATTGCAGGAAAAGTTTCTCACGCTTTGCGAACAGCTTACTGGGGTGCATTTTCCGGAGGGATAATTCGCGCTATTTTCAAATCAGCCGATAGGCAAGTTGGAGTTTTTATTAGGGATATCATAGTATTTACAAACTTGACGTGCTTCCCATTGCTTTGTTCTCTCATTATAATCAAATATAAAAGTAACCCCTCCCTCTGTATCAATAAAATGATTATTAAAGTCGTCAAGATCCACGTTGTATGCAAAACCATGATTGTAATGACAACTATTAATCGCTCATTGAAATGATATCGGCCGGAGTGACCTCAAAAAAAACGATATCTACGTTCATTGGACCTGTCTCAACCAGGCCAGCGTTTTCCGCTTTTATATCTTCGATGGCAAAATGGCAGGCATACCCGGCAAAATAAGAAAGAGGAAAAAAATTCCAAACTTTACCGTCAAGTTGAGCAGTCTGCCTTTCGTTTATTTCGATTAAATCTAATGGAATAGTTAGCCCACGTCCATCTGCCTTCACAATACTTTCCTTCGCTGTCCAAAACTCATAAAATTTCTTTGTCGGATCCTGGGAGCTGCGAATGGCAGACCATTCGCTAAGCGTAAATTGTGTTTTAAAATCATCCGGTTGAAATTCCTTATTGATATACTCAATATCTATTCCAACGTTTTTTTCCTGGCTTATAAGACATACAACCCTGTTTCCTGAGTGAGAAATATTGAAATAGGGCCCATCCAGCAAAAAGGGTTTATGATTCAGCGTATACTGCAATCCATTGAGATCGTCTGAAAATTGCATTTGCTTCAATGCAATTCGCAGAAGGTGCTTACCAATAACAAATCCGTATACATCTTGCCATCGATGATACCGCAGTGCTTTTTCCTGAATATGCTTTGGCAATTGGTCGATCAGTAAACTGAGGTATCTGGGCTCAAACTGGCAAAGATATTCAGCTGAATAAAGGTGTAGTTGCAATTGATTTTATAATTGTTTCTGAAATTTAGCATTTATTATCTGCTCCATTAAACTTATTAGAAATATATAACGTGGAACTAACAGGCAATTTATTCCCGCCTAGGTATACCCTAAAAGAGTTTTAAAAAATCAGTATAATTAAGCGATAAATTTAGTTCTTCAACTATTGCGAACCAAACGGAGACTACCCTTCCCGTTAGTTGCAAATGAATGATATACAAATTTTAATTTCTTTGGGAGCGTTCAGTCTGCTCGACCCCGTACTCCGGGGGCTTTGATCCAACAGAAGCATGGTCACATTATAACCTGGCACTTGCTTATATGGCCGTAAAAGACACTACTAAAGCATTATCCGAAACCAAAAAGGTAATTAAGCTTGATGATAATTTTAGGGAAACGATTGAAAATGACGTACAATTTAAGAATATCAAAAAACTACCCGAATATGTGAAAATGCTAGACAGCAAGTGAAAGCCCAATGGTGTTTTAGCAGGGGATTCAATTAATTCAAACACTTTCACATAACAGGAGGTTGTTTACTATCTACCATTTAAAATACCGAACTGCTTATTTTTTATGTCCAGCACCAGAATTGAATGCAGGAAAAGTTTATTGCCGGTCATTCCACCGATACCCATTTTCATCATACGGCTTACCTGGGCATCGCTGGCCCCCTCAATATACGTTACCTTGTTCAGTGGCATTTTAATGGATGCGATCTCTATGCTATCCCCCGATGCGTAGCTGATAGCAGTTAATATTTTCCCCCATGATGCTACAGGATAGGTAGCGGACGTAGCTCCCGGTAAAGCCAACATCGCCGCAGTCTCTTTATTTGTCAGTAATTCAAACGCGCTGGAACCGGAATCAAAATATAACATGGTCTTCTTTCCTTTTATGAACGCGGGAAATATAATGCTTCGGTTTACGTATATAAGATCAGTAAGCGTCAAACCAGGCTTTTTGGGAATTTCATATCCAATAGAGATCTTTTTTCCGGGATAATCAATGAATACCGTTTTATCTCCGATAAAATCTGCACCCAGTGTTCCAATGATCTCAATAGCGCTGGTATTCCAGTTTATTTGATTAGCGCCCGATTGCTTTAACATCATCTCATGAGCAATTATCTTTGTTTTTCCGGTAGTAAATCTTATTTCCATCCCTGTAACCGCCGAATCGGGTATGTGTGCCGTCAGCGGATAATGGCTGCTTATTGCTTTCAATTTATTCACGTAAAATAAAGAATAAGGAGCCCCTACATCAAACTGCATATAAAACTGTTTCGGGCAGCCTTCCAGCTTTACAGGAATAAGCATGGCGGCGTAATTCTCCCATTGCCCGTTTATACTATCTCCTTTCCATATAAATGGAACTTTAAAATGTTCGTCGGGCAAGATCAACTGGCTGGAAGGCGTATTTTGTCCCAGACAAAAATAGCTTTGATATAAAATGGCGGATAAAATAATAAATGATCGTACAATGAAGAATGATGACATAGCTTTTTTTTAATATAACGTAAAGCTATGATTGAAAAGAAGATCAACGGCCCGACATTTGCACGACATTTGTACGACAATGACTGGTAATCAATAACCTAAAACTCCTTTCGAATGCGGGCGGCATTATTGATAATGATACCGGCATTCAAAAAATACATAATAAAAAATGGCCATAGATAATGTACAAAATACTGCCGGTTGTGGAAAATGTATACCTGAATCAGGTTATAAGCCAGGGTGAGTAACAGGGAAAGGTGCAGGGAAATGATCCAATAAACCTGTTGCCTGATAATTTTCCTCCCCCACTGAATAGACTGCTCGCTGAGGTTATTTTGTTTTTTTAACAGGTAATAAGGGATCAGAAAATGCACCCATGGAACTACAATAAAGGAAAAACAAGAAAGGTTAAA
>DASUVL010000946.1:0-2146 GCA_036379015.1 Niastella sp. | reverse complement strand
GGAATAATAGCAAACCCCAGTTGCATGCTTAAAATAACCTGGCTTAATATCAGCAATCCATCTACTTCCTTTTCACCGGCAATGGCAATTACCAGAATAGCGGGTATAATGGCCAGTAAACGGGTCAGCAGGCGGCGCATCCAGGGATTGATCCGTAAACGAAGATATCCTTCCATTACGATCTGTCCGGCGAGCGTACCTGTAATCGTAGAGCTTTGTCCGGCAGCAATCAGCGCAATGGCAAATAAAACCGGGGCTACTGATGAACCTAATAAACCCGACATTAATTGATGTGCCTGTTTGATCTCCGCCACCTCTACCAATCCCCTTTTAAAAAAAGTAGTTGCTGCCATTATTAATATCGCTGCGTTTACCAGAAAAGCAACATTCAGCGCAACCGCTGAATCTATAAAACTCCATTTTAGCGCCTGTTTTATGCCTTCTTTTGTTTTGGCAATTTTACGGGTTTGCACCAGCGCAGAGTGTAAATACAAATTGTGCGGCATTACTGTTGCTCCAATTATACCAATAGCAATATATAAAGCCTGTTCGTTGGGTAGGGTAGGAACTAAACCCGTGGCAATTTCACCAAAAATTGGTTTGGCTATAAGTATTTCTATCAAAAACGATATACCAACGATAGCCACCAAACCAATGATAAACGCTTCCATTTTACGTATGCCGAGCCGTTGAAGGAACAACAATAAAAAGGTATCAAGCACGGTAATGGATACGCCCCAGATAAGTGGTAAACCCGTCAACAGGTTAATACCAATGGCCATGCCCAATACTTCGGCCAGGTCAGTAGCAGCAATGGCCACTTCTGCCAGTAAGTAAAGTATAAAATTTACAGACCGGGGATACGTTTCCCGGTTAGCCTGCGCCAGGTCGCGTCCGCGCACAATGCCAAGCCGGGCCGACAGGGTTTGTAGCAGAAGGGCCATCAGGTTGCTCATCAGTAAAACCCAAATAAGGGTGTAACCAAACTGACTTCCTCCAGCCAGGTCGGTAGCCCAGTTGCCGGGGTCCATATATCCTACGCTGACAAGGTATGCGGGGCCAAAAAAAGCAAGGATACGTCTCCAGCCAATACTTTTTTTACTGATATCAACCGATTCGTGTACTTCACTTAACGATTCTTCCCCTTTTAGTCTATTCATCATATTTCACAAATACGTTTTTTGCTACATGTTCACTAATAGTAACAGGTGATTGATTTTTTATCTTTAGTTCGATCGAATTGTCGAAGGCAAATTTTTTCTTTATTTCCAGCTTTGTTCCAAGTGCAATGTGTTTGTGGCTTAGCAATTCCAGTATTTCTGCCGACTGATCGCCTATGCCACTCACTTCAGCTTGTTGATTTACGGGCAGGTTCAGCAGGTCAACCTGCCGGGTGAGTGTCCACCGGCCCTGGCTATCAGGAATAGGGTCACCATGGGGATCGGTTTTAGGGAACCCTAAAAATTCATCGAGCCGGTCAATTAGTTTTTTGCTGCTGATGTGCTCCAGCTCTTCCGCCATTTCATGTACTTCATCCCAGCCAAAACGCAGTTTTTCAACCAGGAAATATTCCCACAACCGGTGTTTACGAATGATCTGAAGGGCTACTTTACGCCCTTCAGTGTTCAGTTTAAACCCTTTATATTTTTCATATAATAATAATTTCTGTGCTTTCAGTTTCTTCAGCATATCCGTTACTGAAGCAGGGCGGGTTTGCATTTCACCGGCAACATCGTTGGTGGTTACGGTACCATGTATCTCCTGCAGGTGAAAGATCGCTTTCAGGTAATTTTCTCTGCTGCTCGAATATTTAGGACCCATAGAGTGTTTTTAAAGTCACAGAATACCTGCTTTTATTGCCTGCCTAAAATAAATTTTAGACAAATCTAAAAAATAAATTGCCCACTTCCAAGCCAGTTGGATGTTAAATAACCCATTGTGGCATTAGTTTTTAGCTTATATGTGTTTTCTTTTTGAAGTGACGATGAATGCTTATTTTTATCAATCAACAGCTACCGGATATTTTATGAAGAAGTACCTTTTAAGCCTGGGTTTAATTTTATTATTGTTTGCATGCAAGGAAAAAAAAGCCTCGTTACAAGCGGGTGATATAGTAACAGCAGCTGATTTCGTTGCATTTTATCCC
>DASUVL010000945.1:0-2280 GCA_036379015.1 Niastella sp. | reverse complement strand
TTCTGGTCGCGCAGATAAAAGAAAATCCTTGAAAATCGCTTCATGAATCAGTTAAATAATGAGTAAACGGTGCAAAGTAACTAATTTTACGGGTATTAAACCGTTAAGGAAATGCAAGAAGGGAAACGTCAAAAACAGGTGGGAAGTTTATTGAATGAAGAATTAAATTTAATTTTTCAGCGCCTGGGCCTGAATATGATCGATGGCGGCATGGTATCCATTTCTACCGTACGGCTCACGCCTGACCTGCTGGAAGCCCGTATTTACCTGAGTTTCTTTCAGGTAAAAAATGCGGAGGAATCTCTGAAAAAAATTGAAGAGAGGGCCTGGGAAATAAAGAGAGAGCTGACCGGCCAGGTTGCCAAACAATTACGGCGCATGCCCGAACTGAGATTCTTTCTCGATGATACACTCGATCATGTATTTAAAATGGAGGAGTTGTTCAAAAAGATCAATCCGCCGGATGAGGGAAATGAAAAATAAAAAATTAGAAATGAGAAATTAAAAAGGGAAGGCCTTGAGGTTCAGGAGCCATCCACAAACCATAAACTTCAAACCACAAACTTGAATTTCCTCTTCGCCTGGCGCTATTTTAAAGCAAAAAAGAGTACCAATGCCATCAATGTCATATCATGGGTGAGCATTATTGCCATTATGGGTATTACGTTTGCTTTTATTGTGGTGTTGAGTGTGTTCAATGGGTTTGAAGGACTGGTAAAGTCGTTGTATTCTTCGTTCTATCCCGATATAAAGATTGGCGCAAAAGCGGGCAAGACCATTGTGCTTACTCCGCAACAGTTGCAACAGCTGACTGCCATAAAAGGTGTTCGCGCCTATAGCCTGGTGGCGGAAGAAAAAACTTTGCTCATAAACGGCGACGTTCAGGTGCCTGTTATCCTCAAAGGGGTTGATACCTCTTACGAATCGGTAACTACTGTGTCCCAAAAACTGATCCGGGGCAATTTTCAAACAGGTAGTGCCGATGAACCGGCCCTGGTGTTGGGCAATGGGGTTGAAAATGCCGTGGGTATTGAAAGTGATAAATACTTATACCCCCTTACCGTGTATGCGTTTAAACGCGGCATGAACATTAATGTAGCTGACCCCTCACAATCCATGGCCGCCGCCAACATCAATACTTCGGGCACTTTTTTAATACAGCAGGATATTGATAACAAATACGCCATCACCAATCTCGATTTCATGAAGCTGATGATGGGACTGGGTCCCAATGAATACAGCGGACTGGAACTGGCCCTGGAGACTGGCGTAGATGCAAAAGATGTACAAAAGGAAATTAAAAGCCTGTTTGGTTTAAACTACCAGGTTGAAACAAAATATGAGCAAAATCAAAGTCTGTACAGTGTAATGAACCTGGAGAAATGGGCTATTTACGGTATACTTACTTTAATGCTTATTGTGGCGGCTTTTACCATGATAGGTAGTTTAACCATGCTGGTGCTGGAAAAGCAAAAAGATATACAGGTGTTGAAATCCATGGGCGCTAATAACAGGTTGATACAAAAGATATTCTTAACGGAAGGCTTGTTGCTGGCGGGTATCGGTTCTGTTGTAGGATTGCTGCTGGCCGTCTTATTTTGCTGGGCCCAGGTAAAATACAAGATCATTGCCATACAGGGGGGCACTTTTTTAATAGATTATTACCCCGTACAATTAGTGGCTTCCGATTTTCTGCTGGTAGTGCTGACCGTATCGCTGGTAGCATTTTTAGCCTCCTGGTTCCCTTCGCGCAAGGCGGCGCTGCAGCCCATTGAGTTGAGGAGCTAAATAAAAAAGTACGAAACATTGCTGCTTCGTACTTCTTGTATGTTGATAAGCTTTCTTCGAATTAATAATCGCCGATCGTTTCTGGTAACTGAGCAAGGGCTTTTGCCAACTGCTCATCATTAGGAGCAATACCATGCCATTCGTGATGGCCTTCCATAAAGTCAACGCCGGCACCCATTACTGTTTTCATTAAAATAGCAACCGGTTTGCCTTTGCCGGTACGGGCTTTGGCTTGTTCAAGACCAGCTACTACGGCGTCGATATCATTTCCTTTTTCAAGAACCAATACATCCCAGCCAAAAGCTGTGAACTTGGCGTTCAGGTCACCCAGTGCCAATACCTTATCGGTAGGACCGTCGATCTGCTGGCCATTCCAGTCAATAGTAGAGATTAGGTTATCTACTTTATTATGGGCTGCAAACATAATGGCTTCCCAGTTCTGACCTTCATCCAGTTCACCATCGCCATGTAGTGTGTACACAATATTATTCT
>DASUVL010000944.1:0-2140 GCA_036379015.1 Niastella sp. | reverse complement strand
AAGTCGAGTGAAATATTGCCAAATTCACAAGGAAAAAAGAAAGTACTTATTCCAGAAATACGTGATGAACTCAAAAAACTATATCATGGAGCAGATGAAGGTTTTGAATCATTCTTAAGTGAACATTTCTTTGATCTACACTATCAAGCTGAACCTAATGCACGTCCAATAAGCTTAGGACTTGGTCACCTATGGAGGTTGGCGGTTGATCATCCTGAAAGTCAAGTTCCTCCTTGTCTTCACCGTGCACCAAAGGAAAAACCTGGACAGAATAGGTTGCTGATGATCTGTTGAACACAAATTCTTTATAGCAAGACGATAAAGCTGAAAGCTGCCCTTTTTATGAAGCTTTTGAAAGAAGCTTCATCTCACACTCTCGCATAATGTAATCCCACTACTCCGCTCTTTAATGGTGTTGCCTTTACCAATTTAAGATTGGTTTTGTTTTTTATATTCTGATATGTAGATATACCACTTCCCAATAGAATCGGGTTAAGCGTAAGCTGGTATTCATCAATTAAATCAAGCTCCATAAACGAATGCGCCAGTCCGGGACTGCCAAATATCACGAGGTCTTTCCCCGGTTGTTGTTTTAGCTTATTTATTTCTTCGGCAATGTTATCATTTATAACTATGGTGTTGTTCCACTCTGCTTTTTTCATGGTTTTGGAAAACACAATTTTAGTTACTTTATCTACCCATTGGGCATGTGCCTTACTATTTTCGCTTGCATCGGGATTATCGAGCACTGTAGGCCAGTAGCCTGCCATCAATTCATAGGTTCTCCGTCCATATACAGGAGAGCCAACAGTAGCCACTATTCCGTCAGCGTATTGTTGCAATTCACTGTCATAAGAAATCCAATCCAGCCCGCCGTTTGCATCTGCTGCAAAACCATCGAGCGATACATGCATAAATAAAACCAGCTTTCTCATCGTACTATTTTTTAATTATTATTTGTATTTTTTTCATGTTTGAGTATGGGCTCAAATATATAGTCAATCTGCGTCATCTTATAGCCTTTGGTCCCGAACCTGGTTATTTGTCATCTGAAGGCAAGAATTTTACGGTCAAAAGCGATGTGTTTGGCAGTTGGCGTTCGTACAAAACCCCAGACTGGGATAAAAGAATATCAGATTTATTTTGTTCTCAAACGTAGACGATTTATATAATATTTGTATGAATCAGTTAAGATAGTGGCCATTTTCTGCTTTCCGAGCAGCCGCGGGATGTTGCCAGTTGCATAAAAGGGACGTCTCCAATATCCCCGGCGCAAATGCTCATGAGCTGGGATATATGCAATAAAAAATGGCCCATAGTTATGGACCATTTTTTATAATAGGATCTTTTCCGTTAATCTTTAAAGTTTTACAAAAATACTTCTGGCTTCAGCATCATTTGTACCATTGGTTAAAGACGTAGCCGTTCCATTCTTCCAGAGTATGGCGCTCTTTTTTCCATTCTTAATTTCATAGCCGGCTGCGTATACATCATTGCCAACCACGAAAACTTCATTTACACCACCATAAACACTGGCATCGGTTAAATGTGTGGCAACGCCGTTTTTCCAGATTGTGGCATATACCCCGTCCTCTCCGCCAACGTATACATCATTCCCGGAAACAAATACAGAATTGCCTTGTCCGTAATTAGTGCTTAGCGTGGTGGCCACACCGTTCTTCCAGAGTTTTGGAACATCGATCGCTGCTGCTGTATTTTCCCAGCCGGTGGCATATACATCATTACCGCTTACGTAAACAGAAAAAGCAAGCGCATCATAAGCTCCGTTGGTCAGGGCTGTTGCCGTTCCGTTCTTCCATATAAGTGCAGACTTAATGGTACCGTTGCGTCCCCAGCCGGCAACATATACATTATTATTGGAAACAAATACCGACATGGCGTCATTAACACCAAAAGGAGAGCCGGACTTAAGTCCTGTACTGACGCCATTTTTCCAGATGTTCGCACCATTTACATAATTATCGAATCCGGCAGCATATATATCGGTGCCTGAAACAAAAATGGAACGGGATTGAGTAACATATTTAGGGCCGGTGGTTAAGGTAGTGGGTACCCCATTTTTCCAGTATTTTGAGCTCACGGTTGTTGCCCCGAGCTCGGTGCCTGTTACATAAACATC
>DASUVL010000943.1:0-11104 GCA_036379015.1 Niastella sp. | reverse complement strand
GGTGGCGCGCATTTTATTTATGCTGTCGATCCCGTTATTGGTATACACATTATTCTTTGGACTAAAATTAAATGAAGGTAGCCGTTGGATACGGTTACCTATCATTAATCTGACCTTTCAAACTTCCGACCTGGCCAAACTGGCGTTGTTCATGTTCCTGAGCCGCTTGTTAAGTAAGAAGCAGGAAGTGGTAAAGGATTTTAAAAAAGGGTTTATTCCGGTCATTATGCCCGTGGCAATCATTTGTGTATTGATTGCGCCAGCCAACCTGTCGACTGCATTGCTGATAGCTGCTACCAGCATGTTGTTATTATTTATAGGCCGGGCAAGCACCAAACACCTGATGTTAACGATAGGTGTAGCTGCTATTCCGGTTGCGATACTGGTGATGATAGCCGTTGCATTCTATGATAAAAAAGAAGAGAAATGTGCCGAGCTGCCTTTCTTTTTGCAAACCGGCCGTATCCCTACCTGGGTAAGCCGGGTGCAGAACTTTGTTTATGATAGCAAGCAGGTAGACAAAGATGAAAACTACCAGATAAACCAGGCAAAGATCGCTATTGCCAAAGGTGGTGTGTTGGGATTAGGACCAGGTAATAGTCAAACCCGCAACTTTTTACCGCATCCGTATTCGGATTTCATTTTTGCGATCATCATTGAGGAGTATGGACTGGCGGGAGGCGGTTTTCTTTTGTTTGTATATCTGTTATTCCTGTTCAGGAGTATCCGAATATTTAAAAAATGCCCTTATGCTTTTGGGGCATTTCTGGCATTGGGGTTAAGCTTTACGCTGGTTATTCAAGCGTTGATCAATATGGCGGTTACGGTGAATTTGTTCCCCGTAACGGGGGTAACCTTACCGCTGGTAAGTATGGGTGGAAGTTCATTTTTGTTCACCTGTCTGGCAATCGGGATCATCCTGAGCGTGGCCCGGAATGTAGAACAGTTAGAAGCACCGGCTAATGCACCAAAGGCTGCCGGTGAGAAAAAAGAAAAGAAGGCGGCTGCAGAGGCAAAAGCGAATGAAGAGGATAGCGATGAGAATGAAGAAAAGCCAGTAAAAGCTAAAAAAGAAAAAGCAAAGAAAGGGAGTGCAGCAGCTAACGCTGACGATAAAGAAGAAAAAATGAAGGCGTTAAAACCGTTGTTGAATGAGGCAATGAAGAAAGATGAAGGTTCCCTGGGTTAATCCGGGAGATTAAAATAAATATCCGTGAATAAAAAGATAATCATAGCAGGGGGAGGAACGGGCGGACATATTTTTCCGGCTGTGGCAATTGCACATGCGTTGCGAAAGCTGCAACCCAACATAGAGATATTATTTGTTGGAGCCAGGGGAAAAATGGAAATGGAAAAAGTACCGCAGGCAGGGTACAATATAAAAGGTCTGGATATAGCTGGTTTTAACAGAAGTTCTTTGATTAAAAATATCGGCTTACCATTTAAACTGATAAAAAGTTTCTGGCAGGTACGAAGCATCATAAAAACATTTCAACCCGATGCGGTAATTGGTGTTGGCGGCTATTCAAGTTTCCCGGTATTGCGCTATGCGCAGGCCCAGGGAATTGCCACTTTCATTCATGAAGCCAATTCATTTGCCGGTAAATCGAACATATTGCTGGGCAAAAAGGCCAGTAAAATATTTGTAGCCACTGATGGCATGGAAAAGTTTTTTCCGGCAGAAAAGATCATGATCACCGGGAACCCGGTACGGCAGAACATTGTGAACAATACCATCAGTCGCACAGCCGGTATTGAGTTCTTTGGTTTAGACCCGGCCATGAAAACTGTGTTTGTAACGGGTGGCAGCCTGGGGGCAAAAGGAATTAACGAAGCGATCGATGCCAACATTAACGAGTTTACAAAGAATAAAGTGCAGTTGATATGGCAAACCGGTAAGCCGTATGCGGAGAAAGCCAGTGCGCGGGCAGCGGAAAACAAGAACATCTGGGCCAATAGTTTTATTACCCAAATGGAATATGCATATGCCGCTGCAGATGTGGTGATATCAAGAGCCGGGGCAATGTCAGTAGCGGAATTATGTGTGGCTAAGAAGCCCGTTGTGTTTGTACCCTTTCCATTTGCAGCAGAGGATCACCAAACCGCCAATGCGCAAAACCTGGTGAACAAACAGGCTGGTCTGCTGATAAAGGATAGTGAGGCGAAAGAAAAACTGGTACCAACCGTAATTGCGCTTGCCCGGGATGAACAACAGCAAAATACGCTGAAAGAAAACATTGCGAAACTGGCTATAACAAATGCAGATGAGGTAGTTGCGACGGAGATTTTGAAGGTTATTGGGAATTGAGGATGTGCGAAGCCGATGGCCGAAGTAAGAGCCAAGGAGGTAAGAAGTAGGAATTAGAGGTATGGCCGACTGCCCGTTTCACGTTTGTCGTTTCACGATTACCGTTTGCCGTTTCACGATTCACGAATAAGACATGATCGATATAAGAGATATACAGAAAGTTTATTTCATAGGAATAGGTGGCATAGGAATGAGTGCGCTGGCCCGCTATTTTAAGTTTCATGGGAAGGAAGTGAGTGGTTACGATAAAACCGAAACCCCGCTTACAAAGCAACTGGCTAATGAAGGTATTCCTGTACACTATGACGATAACCTGGAGCTGGCGCCAAAAGATGCACAATTAGTAGTGTATACACCGGCGGTGCCGAAGGGACATACAGAGTTGATGTATTACCAGCAAAACAACTATCCGTTGTTGAAACGAAGTGAAGTGCTGGGAGCTATTACCAGAAGTTCTTTTAATATCTGTGTGGCGGGAACGCATGGCAAGACCACCATCACCACCATGGTTGCACATATACTGCGGCATAGTGAATATGGTTGTAATGCTTTTTTAGGTGGTATTGCGGTGAACTATAACAGCAATTACTGGAGCCATGAGCGTGATACCTGTGTAGTGGAAGCTGATGAGTACGATCGCAGTTTTTTACGGTTAAGTCCCGATGTAGCGGTGATCAGCGCTATGGACCCGGATCACCTGGACATTTACGGAACAACCGCTGCCATGGAAGAGGCGTTCATTGAATTTGCCGGTAAAATAAAACCAGGTGGTTTATTGATAAGCAAATTTGGTTTACCGAGAGAAAAGGAACTGAAAGCGCCGAACCATTTTACGTATCATTTGCAAAACACCCAGGCTGATATATATGCCTGTAATATTCAAATGCAACATGGTACTTATGTATTCGATGTACAGGTGAAAGATTGGCGGTTATCCAATGTGGTGTTGAATATGGGTGGCTTACACAACATAGAAAACGTAATAGCAGCAATTGCTATTGCGCATAGACTGGGAATTGATGATGAAAAAATTAAAGCAGCTGTAGAAGCATTCAGGGGTGTAAGACGGCGGTTTGAATATGTGATTAAGACATCCGAAGTAACATTTGTCGACGATTATGCCCATCATCCTGAAGAGCTGCGTGCTTTGATAACCGGTGCAAAAGGATTGTTTGGTAACATGAAGTGTACGGTGATATTTCAGCCGCACCTGTTCACCCGGACAAGAGACCTGGCCACTGAGTTTGCAGAAGTGCTTGACATGGCTGATGAAATAGTTTTGTTACCCATTTATCCGGCAAGGGAATTACCGATAGCAGGTGTAACCAGCCAGATGATACTCGACAAAATGCAGCATCAACATAAACAGGTGCTGAGCAAAGAGCGGTTGCTGGAATGGGTAAAAGCGGCGCATGGTGGGGCAACTAAAGGTGAACAAGGTTGGTTATTGATCACAGCCGGCGCCGGTGATATCGATACGCTGGTTCAGCCCATAAAGCAGATCATTGAATCGAAATAAATAAAAACAGATTTCAACAACGCCTAATGAACGGCGGTTAGATAAAATGAAAAAGAAACGCTCTATCAGGAAATTATTTATAGTGAGTTTCTGGCTGTGTGTTGCAGCCGGCACTATGGTATTGCTGGTAGCGGCGATGAATGTACAAAGCAATAAGACCTGTAAAGGCCATGCCATTTGGATTGAAGGCAAGGCAGACCAATGGTTTCTGGATAAAAAAGATATAGCGGCTTTGCTGATCGTGCAAGGCGGTATCCGCGGCCGGGCCATAAAAAGTTTTGACCTGCGCCGCATGGAGAACCAGTTGAAAAATAATGTGTGGGTAAAGGATGCAGAGTTGTTCTTTGATAATAGCCGGATTTTGCAGGTGCGCATAGAAGAACGTGTGCCGGTGGCCAGGCTATTCACGGTTACGGGCAATAGCTTTTACATCGACAGCAGTGGGGAAAGATTACCGTTGTCGGATAAATTTTCAGCCCGCTTACCGGTGTTTACCGGCTTTCCATCGGAAAGAGATAAATTAAATGGAGCAGATAGTGTGCTTGTACGGGATATAATTAATATAAGCGACTACGTGGTGCATGATGAGTTTTGGATGGCACAGGTTTCGCAAATAGATATCCAGGCTGATCACACATTTGAAATGATACCCGTAGTAGGCAACCATATTATTCAGTTTGGTGATGGTACCGATTATGAGAAAAAATTTAAACGGTTGCTGTTGTTTTATCAGCAGGTGTTGAGCAAAACAGGAATGGATGCGTACGAAAAGCTGAACGTACGATACGCGCGGCAGGTGATTGGGGTGAAGAAAACGTAGTAGGTAGTAAGTAGCAAGTGACAAGTTTTAAGTAAACAGAAGAAATATATAGGTAGATGGGAAACTTGAAGTGAGCCAATGGATAGTGGGGATAGACATTCACGATTCAACATTGACCTTTCACGATAAAGTACCCCCCATATACAACAACTAAAAACAGGAGAAGTATGCAACACGAACAACAACCCATTATTGTCGGACTGGATATCGGTACGACAAAGATTGCGGCGATTGCCGGCCGGAAGAACGAGTTCGGTAAGCTGGAGATCCTTGGCTTTGGCCGGGCCAACTCCAATGGTGTTAAGCATGGACAGGTGCTTAATATCGACGAAACCATCAAAGCCATTCAAATGGCCCTTGAAAACTGTTATTCATCAAATCCAGGTTTGGAGATCAACGAAGTATATGTTGGTATTGCAGGACATCATATAAAAAGTCTGCAAACCCGTGGCGATATTGTACGTCATCAAACCGATGATGAGATCACACAACGCGAGATTGATCAATTGATAGCAGATCAGTATAAAACGTACATTCCTGCCGGTGATCAGATCATTGATGTGATACCCCAGGAGTTTACAGTTGATAATTTTCAAAATATTCCTAACCCAATTGGCTATGGTGGCGTGAAAATTGGTGCTAACTTCCACATCATCACCGGAGATAAGAACGCCATTCGCAATATTACCCGTGCAGTAGAAAAAAGTGGTTTGAAAACAAAGGACCTGGTATTGCAACCGTTGGCATCTGCTTCAGCCGTTATGGGAACAGAAGATCTGGAAGCGGGTGTAGCCATTGTTGATATTGGTGGCGGTACTACCGACCTGGCTGTTTTCTATGAAGGTATTTTAAAGCATACGGCAGTTATACCGTTTGGTGGTGAGAATATTACCAACGATATTAAAACAGGATTGGGTGTATTGAAAACGCAAGCCGAACAAATGAAAGTGCAGTTCGGTAGTGCACTGGCCAATGAAGCCCGCGGCAATGCATTCATTACTATTCCCGGTTTGCGTGGTATGCCTGCCAAAGAGATCAGTGTAAAGAATCTGGCTAACATCATCCAGGCCCGCATGAGCGAGATCATGGATTTTGTTACCTACCACTTAAAGCAGGTTGGTTTGGATAGCCGCATGCTCAACGGAGGTATCGTATTAACCGGTGGTGGTTCACAATTAAAACACCTCATTCAGTTAACAGAATACGTAACCGGTTTGAATGCCCGCATCGGTTTTCCTACCGAACACCTGGCAGCAGGTCATATTGAAGAATTGGCCCGTCCAACTTATTCAACCTGTATCGGCCTTATATTGAAAGGGTATAGCGATTATGAGCATCACCGCAAACAATTCGAGAATCAGTTCAGAAAATTAGAGATCCCTGAAAATTTGCGCAAGGCAGAGCTGGTAGATGAAGAAGTAATGGATGAAGAAGAATTGCAGGCACAAAAAGTAAGAAACCGCAAGGGTATTAAAGATTTCTGGGGCAAGTTCAAGGATGGTATCATTGAGCTGTTCAAGGAAGAAGAAGACCATGCATTATAATAAGGTGTAAGTATTAAAGCAAGCCTGCCGGCCTTGCTTCGCCGAAGCTTCGCGAAGGCGCAGCAGGCAGGTAACAAGTAACAGGAATTGATAACAGACCACGTACAATCAACCTATTGAAAAAGAAAATCCGGGGAATATGAAAAATGCCAGCATGACAATGGAACGTTTGCCCAGGCAATACGAACCGTTACAATGCAAAATTGTTAAACTAACCCGTTATTCTTAATCTGGTCTCAGCAGCGTGTGAGGGTAGGCTGGTGGGGCTGTTAAACAGTAAGCTATGATTCATTTTGATTTACCGAAGGAGAAATCATCTATCATCAAGGTCATTGGTGTAGGTGGCGGAGGCAGCAATGCGGTTAACCACATGTATAGCCAAAACATTGAAGGTGTAAATTTTATTATTTGTAACACCGATGCCCAGGCTATTGCTCAAAGCCAGGTGCCCAATAAAGTGCAGTTAGGCCCTCATTTAACACAAGGGCTGGGTGCAGGCGCCAACCCCGAGATCGGCCGGCAGGCTACAGAAGAAAGCCTGGAAGAAATTAAGCGCATTTTGGAAGTTAATACCAAAATGGCTTTTATTACTGCTGGTATGGGTGGCGGAACCGGAACGGGTGGAGCCCCCATTCTTGCCAAAATATGTAAAGACCTTGACATTCTTACTGTGGGTATTGTAACTACACCGTTTTCATATGAAGGTAAAAAACGGCAGTTACAGGCTGAGTATGGAATAAAAGAATTGAAACAATGTGTAGACACATTGCTGGTGATCAGTAACGATAAGCTGCGTCACCAGTTTGGTAATTTAAAAATGAAAGAAGCTTTTGCCAAAGCGGATAACGTGTTGGCAACAGCCGCGAAATGTATTACTGATGTAATTAATAGTACTGGCCAGATTAATGTTGACTTTGCCGATGTATGTACCGTAATGCGTAACGGTGGGGTGGCTATATTAGGTAATGGCGCTTGCAGCGGAGAAGACAGGGCGTTGCGTACCATTGAAGATGCATTGAATTCACCATTATTGAACGATAATGATATCCGTGGCGCTAAATGGATATTGATCAATATTAATTCAGCCGAAGGTGACCACGAGTTCACCATGGATGAAGTAGAGATCATTCAGAACTATTTATTAAACCAGGCCGGCGAAGGTACCGATGTAATACTCGGTATGGGATATGACAACTCCCTGGGCGACAAGCTGGGTATTACCCTGATCGCTACCGGCTTTGAACATAAAGACCCATTTAAAAAAGCGACAGCCAGAAAAGCTGAGCCGAAGAAAGAGGAAAAGATCGTTCTTACTTTGGGATCACAGGAAAAGCCTAAAAAGGAACAACCGGTTGCAGAGAAAAAAGAAGAAAGGTCTGAACCCGTTATTAAGCCTGAACTGGCTCCCAAACTTATTGATTCAGATGCAAGTGCAGCGGCGGCTAATGTAGAACTTTTTACGAATGAGGAGACTGGTAAATCTACTGTGGACAATGGCGTGGATAAAAAGGGTGGTCCGGAAAAAATTGAATGGGTACTTTCGCAACCATCCGCACCCATTGAACAGTTCAATACCACAGCTGTAAAGCAACAGCAACAACAGCCACAAAAGAATCAAAGTAATCAAAATAATTCTTCGGTGTCTGCAGCATCCGGAGGATACTTGGCCAAGCCTTCCAATATCTATGCAGAACCAAAAAAAGATGAATCCAAACCGGAACACACCCCTGTGAAGGAACCAAACCGGAATGCCAGTGCAAACCCGATCCAGGAAGAAGATCCTTCCAATGATCTGCATTTGGTATTCAAAGATGATATTCCAGCGGCGGATGTGCCTGGGGCCTACCATTCTCAACCCCCTGTTAGTAACGGTAACATTTCTGTTGAGGACCTGGCAATGCTAGACGAAGCAGAAGAACAAAAACGCCGTGCAGCTGAACGAATACAGAAATTGCGCAATCTGTCGTTCAATATTGACGGAGCTGACCCTAACAACGAGTTTGAAACTGTGCCGGCATACATCCGCCGCAATTTGGAACTGTATAACACGATTTCAAGTGTAGAAAACTTCTACAGCAAGTATGAAGTAAAAGCCGACGAAAATAATAATGGCCAGATATCAACGCTGAACACGTTTTTAGATGGGCAAAAACCTGATTAATAATAGTTGTGTAACCCGTCCCACCCAGTGTGCTACCTGTTCGTATTGAGAGTAAAGGTTCATTGAACAGGGGCACCGGGTATAAATCGATTGTTTTAACACAGCGATTGTTGTTTTTAGTTGTAGTCCCCCCGACTAATCGGGGGGATTTTATTTTATAAGTACCTTTGTACCATGGCAACCATACTTATCACCGGCGGAACAGGTACTATTGGAAAAGCCGTAAGCAAATTCTTAACGGCGAAGCAACACCAGGTAATTATTCTAACCCGCCATCCTCAGGCAGATGCACCTGGCATTACCTATGCAACCTGGAACCCTGCCCAAAAGGCCATTGATATAAAAGCCTTGCAAAAAGCCGATTATATTATTAACCTGGCTGGCGCCGGAGTAGCTGATAAACGGTGGACTAAACAACGTAAAGCAGAACTCGTTGACAGCCGGGTACAAAGCGGTGAATTGCTGGTGAAAGCCTTACGGGAGAATACCAACAAAGTGAAAGCGGTGATCAGTATGTCGGGTATTGGCTGGTATGGCGACGATAACAAAAGAAGCGCTACCCAGTCTGCTTTCTCTGAAGGAGATTCCCCCGATGCGGGTTTTTTAGGCCAAACCTGTGTGCAATGGGAAGAAGCCATTAAGCCGGTAACAGCTTTGAATAAACGCCTGATCATTTTCCGTTGCGGTATTGTATTAAGCAACGACGGTGGAGCTTTAACAGAATTTAAAAAGCCCGTGCGTGCAGGTGTAGCTACACTTTTTGGAAATGGCGAACAGGTTGCCAGCTGGATCCATGTTGATGATCTGTGCCGGTTATATTTATATGCCATCGATAATGAAAAGATACAGGGTGTGTATAACACGGTTGCTCCCCAACCGGTGACCAATAAAAACTTAATGCTGGCGCTGGCCAAAAAAATGAAAGGGCGATTTTTTATTCCTGTCTACGTTCCTTCTTTTGTATTGAAATTGATATTGGGTGAATTAAGCATTGAAATACTGAAAAGCGCTACCGTCAGTTGTGAAAGGATCATTAGCAGCGGGTTCCAGTTTTTATTTCCAACGCTCGACGCGGCCCTCGACGATCTGATCAAAAAATAAATTATAGATCATCCGTCTGGAATTTCCTCACCGTAAAGAATAAATAGGCAGCCAGGTACACCAATGCAACAATAAAAATGGCGCTATAATTCGGGGTATTGGAAAGTAGCTTGTTCATCACCCGCTGAATATGCGGAAACGGCGTTAGCATATCTGTTGTTTCTAACGGCATGTAGCGCCCCATGTAGTTAGCATATCTATTTAATAACAGCACAATGATCTGCTCCAGTATGAGGGTGTAGGCAAAGAAAACCCCAATGGCAAGTCCGCCTCTTTTAAACAAAACTCCCATCAACAGCGCTACCATAATATAGCTCATAGCTTGCAGGAAGAAATATCCTATATACGAAAAACCTTCAAAGCTGAATGGGGCATCGCCTTGCATGAAACCGAATAACATGGCAGTAAGAGCTACTAAAATGGTTGATAACACGGCAAACAAAGATGCTATCAATATTTTGCCGGTAATAAACTGCTTACGTGTCCAGCCATCAATAATATTTTGCCGGTGCGTCTTAAAACTGTATTCGTTGGTTATCATAAGTATTATGATCAAACCAGGAATGAACAGCAGCCAACTACTAACATGCGATGCGGCCTGCCAAACGGTGGGAAACGCGTAAGGCGGGTTACCCAATACCATGGTAGCAATACCTTTTGCCTGTCTTTCTGCATATATAACCTGCTGTATGCGATATATAATGTAATTGGCGCCAAAGATGGTGACAATATACAGGCATAACAGTATCCAGAAAGCGCGGTAGTTCTTCAGCTTCATCCATTCTATAGCTAATAGTTGCCTCATACTATTTGGTTGTTTGGGTAAGTTCAAAGAATTTGGTTTCCAGGCTTTTCTTACGAAGCCGGAGATGTTGAAGGGTTACGCCATTTTCAAAACAATACCGGTTCAATGCTTCCAGCGATGCGGTTCCTACATCAAACGATAATTCAACATGCTGTTCGTTTGCATGAACCCGTTTTACGCGGGGATATTGCTGTAGTATAGTATGCAATTTCTGCAAATTGGTGGCGCCTGTTTCTACTATATCTTCTGCAACCAGTATTTCATCAACATGTCCGTGTGTAAGCAAGGTGCCCTTTTGCAGGATGGCCACATGGGTACAAACTTTCTCCACTTCATCGAGCATGTGACTGGCCATGATAATGGTTTTACCGGCCTTGCTCAGTTTTTTGATCAGTTCCCTGGTTTCTGCAATGCCCACAGGGTCCAGTCCATTGGTGGGTTCGTCAAAAACCAAAACCTCCGGATCGCCCAGCAGGCTACTGGCGATGGCCAGCCGTTGTTTCATACCCAGGGAATACGTACTGAACTTTGAGAACTTACGTTGTTCAAGGTTCACCAGTTCCAACACTTTGTCAATATCTTCTTTTCCCCGCTGTTTGATCGCTGCTGCAATTCGTAAATTTTGCACGGCATTCAGGTAATGGTAAAAGTTAGGCGTTTCCAGTAGGGTGCCTATCTGTTGCCGGTGTGCATGTGTGGGTGCTTCATCGAATAATGTATAAGAACCGGATGTGGCTTTTAATACATCCAGGATAATGCCCAGCAGGGTCGTTTTTCCACTACCGTTTGGACCGAGTATACCAAATAACGATCCCGCGGGCACTGAAAATGAAACACCTTTTAATG
>DASUVL010000942.1:0-26255 GCA_036379015.1 Niastella sp. | reverse complement strand
GCTGATCCCTTTAAAGAAGGCACCCACCGAAAAACCTTTGTAGCTGACCGTGGGGCCAAACCCATAAATAATTTCTGGTATAGAACCATATCCTATAGGGCCTTTATCCTTATCGTTGATGAAGCCGTCGGCATTCAGGTCTTTGTATTTAATATCACCGGGTTTATTAGTGCCGGTTTGATAAGGGCTGTTGGCGATCTCTTTTTCATCGGTAAACAAACCCAATGCCGTAAGTCCAAAGCGTTGGGCCGGCTTACGGCCAATCACCTGTTGCCAGGGGTAAGGCCAGGGCGCCATGGCATCATTGATCACGATCGCTCTGTTCCAGGTAAAGTTGCTGCGGAAGCCTACATCCAATGGCCCTATTTTGCGATTGAATTCCAGCGTGGCATCTACTCCTTTGTTGTGGATCTCGCCCAGGTTACCCCAGGGCAGGTTACGCAAACCAAGGTATTGGGTAATATCACCCCGCTGCCTGAAAATGCCTGTTCTTACTTCCCTGAACAGGTCTGCTGTAATGGAAATGGAATTGTTCAGCATTTTTATATCCACACCCAGGTTACTTTTATGGGCTTTCTCCCAGGAAACATCCACGCCATAATCGCCGATGTCCAAACCATTAAAGGTGTTATTCATGGCTATACCATACGTATAATTGCCGTTTCCGCCATCTACAGTTGAGATATACGCGAACCGGCGGCCGGTGATATTGGAGTTGCCTACCAGCCCTGAAGAAAACCGTACTTTGAATAATTGTACGATGTTTGATAGCGGTTCAAAAAATTTTTCATTGGATGCTACCCAGCCTACACCAAAGGAAGGGAAAAAGCCATATCGTTTCTCAGGAGCAAATGTTTCTGATCCGTTATAACCAAAATTCACTTCGGCCAGGTATCGTTTATCGTAACTATAGGTTGCTCTGCCTGCCAGGCCCCGGTAGCGATACGGGATCGATGACATAAAATCACCGGCAAACGCATTTACATAATCGCTTTGATTAAATAATACCATGCTGGTTACATCATGCCTGCCAAATGAATTGGCGTAATTAATGGCCGACTCGGTATAAAATCGCCTGTCGCCCCCGTTGCTTCTGTTATAGCCCAGGTAAGATTGCCCTACCCTGGTTTGTTCTACCTCCAGATTGCCGGCAGAATCTCTTCCCGTTGCAATATATCCGTCAACTGTTTTTGTTCTGCTTATGTCATGCGCGTTTTGATTATCAAACGAGAACATGGTGGTAACTGAAAGTCCTTTTAATAAAAACCCCAGATCCTGTGTAGCCCGGATGTTCGACCACAACTGGCTTTTTACTTCAGTTACATAGCCGCTTTGCGTTAACTGCGTATAGGGGTTCCAGAGATCGCCGCTTCGTTGCTGGGCAAAAAGACCATTGGAGTATTGTAAAGGATGTACGATCGGAGGCACCAGTGTTGTGAGTTCCCAGATACTGGAAGCCGTGTTGCCCGGATAATTGCCATTGGCGATGAAGCCCGAAACGCCGAAGTCGAGCTTCGTTGTTTTGGTAACTTTTAAATTAAGGTTGGACGTGAAATTGAACCTTTTGTATTTTACTTCATAATTGTATTTGGATAGCTCATCTACTTTATACAATCCTGTTTCGTCGAAATAGCTCATGGACAGGTAATATTGTGCGTTTTCCGATCCCCCGTTCACGTTCAGGTTAACCCGCTGGTTCTTTCCCGTTTTGTTGAACATTTCTTTAAACCAGTCTACATTGGGATATAGATCGGGGTCGCTGCCATCGGCTGTTTTTTGAATGGCTTCATCAGTATACAATGGGTTTACGGCCAAAGGATAACTGCTTTTATATGCTTCGTTAGCCATCTTCATGTAGGTAACCCCGTCTGCAAACTTTGGCACTTTGGTAAATTGCGTAATGCCCCTGTTAAGCTGGAAGTTTATAACCGGTTTACCGGCTTTCCCTTTTTTTAGGGTAATAAGAATGACGCCATTGGCGCCGCGAACGCCATAAACCGCTGTTGCAGAAGCATCTTTTAAAATGCTGAAACTGGCAATGTCTTCGGGGTCAATATTGTTGAACGATCTTTCTACTCCATCTACCAATATCAGCGGACTGCTGCTGCTGTTGGTAAATGTAGAAATACCACGTATCCATATGTCAGCATTATCGTAACCGGGTTCACCGCTGCGCTGCACGCCAATAATGCCGGCTATACGACCGGCAATAATATTTGAAATATTGGCTACCGGCTGCTTTAATTCTTCCACCTTAATGGTGGTTTGAGCACCTATTGTCGTTATTTTTTTTTGTTGACCAAAGCCTATGATCACCACGTCGTTTAAACTTCCCGATGTTCCCTCCAGTATTACATTTATTACAATCCGGTCGGTAATCGTAAACTGTTGCGTGTTATATCCTATATGTGTAAATTCAATGATCTCGCCGGTATTTGCCAGTACGCTGTAATTGCCTTTTTCATCTGTAATAGTTCCTTTGCCGCTACTCAGGTTCCTTACGTTTACGCCTGCCACTTCTCTACCTAACTGATCTCTTATCGTACCGGTGATCTTTAGTTCTGCTTTTATTTCATTCGTAATGGCTGTCTTTTTTGCCGGTTTGGTTTTAATTAAAATATAGCTTCCTTTGGGATCGTAGGTTAATGCTGTAGTGCTTAGTAACAGATCGAGCGTTTGGGCCACACTGCGCGTTCCTTTCACTAAATTCACTTTGTTATACGCCGTTATCAGGTCTGCTTTGTAAACGAACCGGAAACGGGTAGAACGCTCAATTTCTTTTAGCGCATATTCCAGGCTTTTGCCCTTGACCTCCAGGCTTATCATTACGGTTGATACATCCTGACCCGGTGATCTTTTCGCCATCAACAAGCCGGAACCCGTTAATGTGATCAATATGATGAGTGCACTACATCTCATAAGCCAAATGATTGACCTTACCGGAAGCGCCCTGATGCCAGGGCCGGTATTTAAAAAAAGCATAATTTTAGTTTGGTTTTAAGCAATGAGGAAGTCTGGTTGTTATGATTCGCTTTCACTTGTTTAAAATTCAGCCATTGCAGTGTACTTGCCTGTATGCTGCAATAAACTTTGGACCGTTGTGATTGCCTTCACAGCGGTCTTTTTTAAACATAAGTGTCGAATGTCAGGTAGGCGCTGAATTAGTTTTGGGCATAAGCATCGTTTTGGTTGTATTGAAATAGTTGTTTGAAACAAAACCATTTATTCACATCCCTTCCCGCTCAGTGTTATCGTTCCATTTTTCATTTGCCAGGTAAAATCATTATACGCGCCGATCACATCCATCACCTGCTGTATGGTTTCTCCTTTTAAAAAGGATACGGTAACCCGGCAGGTTGCTATTCGCGGGTTTTTAATTACTACGCGTACGTTATACCATCGTTCTATGATTTGGGCCGCCTCGGCCATGGTAAGGTTATTGAATATCAATTCGCCTTTCTTCCAGGCAATGACTTCGTTTACGTTTATATCATTCGTTACCTGTATGTCGCCTTTCTTTTTTAGTTGCGCCTGCTGGCCGGGTTTTAAAATAACTGAAGTCTGAGGTCTGAGGTCTGAAGTCGGAGCATTACTATCAGACTTCTTCCCGATATCCATCGGGAAGACTTCGGACCTCATTAAGACTTTTCCCTCGAGCAGTGTTGTTTTAATATCTTCGTCCTCATCATACGCTTTGATATTAAAGTGCGTGCCCAGTACTTCTACACGGCCTGCCCTGGCCCCTTTCCCCCGACGAGTCGGGGGCAGTATGTCAACCATAAAAGGGATCTTTTTCTTTCCCTCGCCAGGGGCATGCGCCGGCGCCACTTCAAAATACGCTTCACCGGTCATGGCAACACTTCGTTCATTACTGTTAAATGCTGTTGGAAAACGGACAGCCGTAGCAGCATTGACCCAAACATGGCTTTCATCGGGCAATACAACCTCGTATTGTAAGCCGGGTGGTGTGGTAAGAATATTAAAATGGAGCGCTTCTTCTTGCTTACCGGCAGCATCGCTTGTATAGATCAGTTGCTTGTTACGTTTGATAATGGTGGTATTACCCTGCCTGGCCAGCGTACCATTCGGGGCATCATCGACAATGATCTCCGACCCGTCGGCTAATGAGAGGATGGCTTTACTGATACGGGCTGCCCTGTCGTTTTTAAAAGACTGAAGAAGAACAATACTTTTTTGCGGTGGCCGCTCCTTTTTACTTAAATACATATATGCCAGACTGCCCAATGCAAGCACCAGGACCGCGGCGGCGGCTACTTTTAACCAGGTAAATCTTTTGGCAGGTAATTCGTAAACAGGCGCTGCTGCTATAATATTGCTAAACAGTTTGTCTTTATCAATAGCGGGTATCTGATCTGAATCGGAGATATTTTGCCAGATGTTTTGCAGCGAGTTGCGTAACGTGTTATCATGCCCGGCTTCCTCCATGGCCTGCAACAGTTCAAGCAATTCTTTGCGGGTGCAATTATTGTTGGCATACTGCAACAATAAATAGTGCAAATGTTCCGGGCTTGTGCTCATATGGCTTTTAAGTTGTATCGTTAAAACAGGGTAGCTTTTACCCCCTTATGAGAAATGACGATGCAAAAACGATAACGTACTGCCAGCGACAGCATTTTTTTTAACTTTTTTGGGGACGATGTATTTTAATGGAGCGAAATAAATGCCCAAAGCAGTAACAGGGCATCTGCATTAGGCTGTTGGCTGATGTGATCCCTTACATGCTTCAATGTTTCGGAAAGATGGTTTTTGACAGTGCTTTTTGACAATTGCATGATCTCGGCTATTTCATCATGGCTAAGCCCTTCATTCCTGCTTAAGTGAAAGATCTTTTTTTTCTGTGCCGATAGCTGCTCCAGCGCCTCTTCAATTAAAAGCTGCAAGGCGGAGGCATTTAGTTTATCATCTATGTTATTGTTATAATCGGGCACTTGTGTTGACAATACACTGATTAACCGGGTTTCTTTTGCCAGCCGGCGCAGGTGATCAATGGTTTTATTGCGGGCCATGGTAAAAATGTAGGCATCCAGCATAGCTACATCCGTCAGCAAGGCACGGTTTACCCATAGTTTTACAAAGATTTCCTGAACAATTTCCTCGGTAGCAGCTTTAGACTTACATAATTTAAAAATATAGGCAGACAGGTGGTTGAAATAGGCATCATACAAGGTCCTAAATGCTTTTTCATTTCCCTTTGCCACTTCTTTTAACAGAAGCCCTTCCTCATATGAAAATAAAACCGACAATTTAAATAGTGGAGATGGTGAAGTTATTAAAATTAAAAGAAATGTTGTAAATGTATGGGTTTAGCAGAACGCCTTGCGCCTCCGTGCTCCGACGCTGAAGCTCTGGCGCAAGCGTCTAAAGCTTCAGCGACACGCGGACGCTTAGAATTCGCAGCTTACTGACCCGGTACTTGCTCCCCCTCACCTCTACTTCCCTATCTTTGCCGCTTAATTTAAATAGTAACCATGCAAAAAATTGGTATCCTTGGTGGCGGACAATTAGGTAGAATGTTATTACAGGCTGCAGCTAACTATCCTGTTGAAACTTTTGTGCTTGAAAACGATGAACATTGCCCCGCTGCTCACTTATGCCATCATTTCGTAAAGGGTGATATCCGCAATTTTGATGATGTGTACAATTTTGGGAAAGGACTGGATGCCATTACTATTGAAATTGAATCGGTGAACGATGAAGCGCTGGTTAAATTGGAACAGGAAGGCGTAAAAGTATACCCCCGCCCTTCGGCTCTGCGTACCATAAAGAATAAAATACTGCAAAAAGAGTTCTATAAAGAATTACAAATTCCTACCTCCCCATTTGTAATAACCAAAAACCTGGCTGAATTAAGGGCCAATGCGGCCTTTCTGCCTGCTGTACATAAGGTGGGCGAAGGCGGTTACGATGGCCGCGGTGTTCAGATCATAGAAAAACCCACCGACCTGGATAAAGGTTTCGATGCGCCGGCCGTATTGGAAAAGATGGTCACTATTCACCGGGAAATATCCCAGATCATTGCTATCAATGAAAAAGGCGAAACGGCATTGTATCCACTTGTTGATATGATCGTTAATCCCCGCCTGAACCTGCTCGATTATCAGATAAGTCCGGCTGAGCTCCAGGAAAAAGTTTTGTGGAAGGTAGAAGCCATATCGCTTGCTGTAGTAAAAGGACTAAAAAGCCCTGGTATTTTTGCGGTTGAATTGTTTATTGATAAACAAGGCGATGTTTTTGTGAACGAAACAGCTCCGCGTGTACATAACAGTGGCCATCATACTATAGAAGCTAATTACAGTTCGCAATTTGACATGTTGTGGCGCGTTATGTTGAATTACCCTTTAGGTAATACCGATCACATTTTGCCTGCCGCTATTGTAAACCTGGTTGGCGCCGATGGTTTTGAAGGCGAAGCTAAATATGAGGGATTGGAAGAAGTGCTGCAAATGGATAATGTATTTGTTCACCTCTATGGGAAAAAACAAACCAAGCCAGGCCGCAAGATGGGACACATAACTATCGTCAGTAAAGATAAACAGGATTTGACGTTTAAAGCGAACCGGATTAAAAACATATTAAAAGTAGTTAGTTAACACCCGTTCTGCCCGCCGTTCATCTCTTTTTAATATACAACCTTAGTTAAAACATTAATTTTGTGCGAGTAAGCAAAACGTGAAACGTAAGATCCGCCAGCTGGCGGATGAAATAGTTCCCGAAGTTTAGTCTGACTGATCTATTTTGAAAATTCTTTCACAGCTTGCCCCGATGAGTCGGGGTTTGCCGCTTCACGATGTTTGCCGTTTCACGATTAAACTTTATAAAACTCAGATGAACCGTAACAGCCGGATTGTAATTGGATTTATTCTGTCCCTCATTTTTATTTCCTGCAAAAGCGAGAAAAAAGAAAATGCTCCCGCAAATGCCAGCCGTGAAGGCGGCGACCGTCCCGTACAGGCAGAAGCATTTATAGTGAGGAGCAAAACCCTTAGCGAAAACCTTGAGATCCCCGGAACCCTGTTACCTTTTGAAGAAACAGAGATCCGTCCCGAAATTTCGGGTCGCGTAGTATGGTTAAACATTCCGGAAGGAAGTTTTGTACAAAAAGGAACTTTGCTGGTAAAGTTGTTTGATAACGACCTGCAGGCACAGGTTAAAAAATTACAGGTACAACTACAGATCGCTCAAAAAACGGCAGAACGTCAGAAAGAATTATTAAAGATCAATGGGATTAGTCAGCAGGAATATGACCTGAGCGAACTACAGGTTAATAACCTGAAAGCTGATATTGAATTAACCCAGGTAAGTATTGACAAAACGGAGATCAGAGCGCCTTTTGCCGGGCGTATTGGGTTAAAGAGCATCAGTAACGGGGCTTATATTACGCCTACCAACCTGCTTACTACCATTAGCCAGGTAAGCCTGTTGAAACTGGAATTTTCTGTACCTGAAAAATACGGTGAAGCTATGCGCAGAGGCCGGCAGGTAAACTTTACCGTTGCAGGCAGTGATATTAAATTCACGGCTTCGGTACTGGCCACCGAATCGAACATCGAGGCCAATACACGTACCTTAAAAGTGCGGGCAGTAGTGCAGGGCAAAAATAGTGCGCTGTCTTCCGGTGCTTTTGCCAAAGTAGCTTTGCAATTGGGAAAGAACGACCACTCGTTGATCGTTCCTTCGCAGGCGGTCATTCCGCAGGCGCGTAACAAACGGGTGATCGTTTATAAAGGGGGTAAACCCGACTTTGCTGTGGTTACCACCGGCATTCGCGATTCTTCGTATGTACAGGTGTTAGATGGCGTGAAGGAAGGAGATACTGTTATTACCACGGCTTTATTGACCATACGCCCCGAAAGTAAAATTAAATTAACCAAAGTTCAATAAACGATTTTCATGAAATGAGCCATAAAATTTTCGAGCTATCATGCTTTTGCGATGAAAATTTTACGGCGAATTCTCCCGATAGCTATCCCCGATAGTTATCGGGGCCAAAATAAAATAGAAATTTTCAGATGAAATGAGCTATAAAATTTTTGAGCTATTATTCTATTCTGCGATCAAAATTTTATGGCGAATTCTCCCGATAGTTATCGGGACCAAAATAAATTAGAAATTTTCAAATGAATATCTCGGAACTGAGTTTACGGCGACCTGTGTTGGCAACGGTACTGAACATCATGATCGTGTTGTTCGGGGTGATCGGTTTTACCTACCTGGGCGTTCGTGATTATCCTGCTATTGATCCGCCCAACGTAAGTGTACGCACCAGTTATCCCGGCGCCAATGCAGAGATTGTAGAATCACAAATTACCGAACCACTCGAAAAAGCCATCAACGGTATTGCCGGTGTTAGAAATATAACATCTACCAGCAGCCAGGGTGTGAGCAGCATTAACGTAGAGTTTGACCTGAGTATAAATCTGGAAGCCGGCGCCAATGATGTACGTGATAAAGTATCACAGGCGCAGCGTTCTTTACCGGATGATCTGCCGGCCCCGCCTGTTGTGGCAAAGGCTGATGCCAGTTCAGATGCCATCATTTCCATGACGGTGCAAAGCAATACCCGCAACCAGCTGCAGATTACCGAATATGGCACTAACGTGCTGATGGAACGCCTGCAAACCATTCCCGGCGTAAGCGCCATTCAAATATGGGGTGAGAAGCGGTATGCGATGCGTATCTGGTTTAATCCCGCCAAATTAAGCGCTTATGGATTAACGCCTGGTGATGTGCAAACAGCCCTTAGCAAAGAGAATGTTGAGTTGCCATCGGGTAAAATCTCCGGTAATAAAACCGAGCTCACGGTGCGCACATTCGGCCGGTTAACGACCGAAGAAGATTTCAATAATGTTATTATTAAGAATGTTAACGGAAACGATATTAGGTTAAAGGATGTGGCTGAAGCGGTACTGGGCCCCGAGAATGAAGAAACTATTTTGAAAGAAAGCCGTATTCCGATGATCGCGCTGGCCCTGGTGCCACAGCCGGGCTCCAACTATGTAGCCATCTCCGATGAATTTTACCGCCGGTTTGAGCAAATAAAGAAAGAAGTACCTGACGATATCAAGCTGGGGATCGCCCTCGATCAAACCAAGTTTATTAAGAAATCGATCTCTGAAGTGGAGGAAACATTGATCATAGCGCTGATATTGGTGGTGCTGATCATTTACCTGTTCTTCCGCAGCTGGTTGATCGCCTTGCGGCCGCTGATAGATATCCCGGTCTCTTTGATCGGCGCGTTCTTTATTATGTACGTGAGCGGCTTTACCATAAATGTATTGTCGCTGCTGGGTATAGTACTGGCAACCGGTCTGGTAGTGGATGATGGTATTGTGGTTACTGAAAACATCTTTAAAAAGATGGAAGAAGGGATGAATAAATACCAGGCGGCTCGGGAAGGATCGAAGGAAATTTATTTCGCGGTCATTTCTACCTCCATTACGCTGGCCATTATCTTTTTACCCATCATCTTTTTACAAGGCTTTGTAGGCCGCCTGTTCCGCGAGTTCGGTATTGTGGTAGCCGGTGCCGTATTGATCTCTGCGCTGGTATCGCTTACGCTTACGCCGGTGCTTAACGTGAAGCTTACGCGTAGTGTACATAAACATGGCTGGTTCTATCATAAAACAGAACCCTTCTTCCGCTGGATGGAGAGTGGCTATTTCAATTCATTGAAACGGTTTATGCGGGTACGCTGGATTGCGTGGGTTGTTGTAGTAGCCTGTGCCGGTATCATTTATTTTATCGGTGGCAGCCTGAAGTCAGAATTGGCCCCCATGGAAGACCGCAGCCAGTTCCGTTTGCAGGTTACGGCGCCGGAGGGTACATCCTTCGATTATATGGATCAGTACGTTGACCGGTTATCGCAATTGATGCTCGACTCTGTTCCGGAAAATAAAACCGTTCTTACCGTAGTGGCGCCGGGTTTCAGTGGTTCCGGAGCTACCAATACCGGTTTTGTACGATTAACATTGTCGGAACCCACAGAACGTGTGCGTTCGCAGCAACAGATCGTTGACATGGTGAACAAGAACCTGGGTAAATATTCTGATGGTAAAGCATTTGCCATTCAGGAACAGACCATTTCGGTAAATCGCCGGTCTGGTTTGCCGGTACAATTTGTTATTCAGAATAATGATTTCGATAAAATAGCCCAGGTGTTACCAAAATTCCTGGAACTGGCGAACAAGAACCCCGTTTTCCAGGGTGTGGATGTGGACCTGAAATTCAATAAACCTGAAGTTAATATTGAAATTGACCGGATAAAAGCCAGTCAGTTGGGTGTAAGTGTAGCAGATGTGTCGCAAACCCTGCAGCTGGCATTGAGTAACCTGCAAATGGGATATTTTTACCGCACGGGTAAACAGTATTCTGTTATAGGTCAGGTGGCCCGTAACGACCGCGACGACCCTACCGACCTCAAGAATATTTATGTGCGCAATAACCGGGGTGAGATCATTTCGCTCGATAACCTGGTGAGCATGCGTGAGCAAACCACGCCCCCCACCCTGTACCATTTCAACCGGTATAAATCGGCCACCGTGTCGGCTGGTGTGGCGCCGGGCCATACGTTGGGAGAAGGCATTCAGGCCATGCAGGATATTGCCAAAGGATTACTGGACGATACATTCTCTACATCTCTGTCGGGCCCCAGCCGCGACTTTGCTGAAAGTTCAGGTAATACTTCCTTTGCATTGATATTGGCCCTGGCGCTGATCTTCCTGGTACTGTCGGCGCAGTTTGAAAGTTTTATCGATCCCATCGTGATCATGATCACCGTACCGATGGCTTTCGCCGGTGCCTTATTATCGTTATGGTTGTTCGACCAAACCCTGAACATTTTTTCGCAAATTGGCATGATTATGCTGGTAGGGCTGGTTACCAAGAATGGTATCCTGATAGTGGAGTTTGCCAACCAGAAACAACTGGCGGGTTTGAATAAACGAGATGCGGTGATTGAAGCAGCGAGTGCCCGTTTACGTCCGATCCTGATGACGAGTTTGGCCATGTCGCTGGGTGCATTACCCATTGCCTTATCGCTTGGTGCTGCGGCTACCAGCCGTATACCGCTGGGTATAGTGATTGTAGGTGGTATCATGTTCTCATTGATCTTAACGCTGTATGTGATACCAGCCGTTTATACATACCTGTCGCGCAAAAAGAAGAAAAGCGAAATGGAGATGATAGATGACAAGGAAGGGCACAGAGCGTGATAAGAAGTTACAGGTTACAGGTTTCATGTTACAGGGTACAGGGGAAGGTTTTAATGTATTTCCTTGCAACCTGCAACCTGGAACCTGCAACATTTTCAAGAATAATAACAGTTTCCCCGATTATGAGAAAGGTTTCTATATTCATCATTTGTTTATTTTCTACCCTGGCAAACGCCCAACAGCAACTTACCCTGCAGGATGCAATAGCTGCTGCATTGAAAAATAACTATGACATATTATTGAGCCGTAACGACTCCACTTCCTATGCGCTGGATCGTTATTATTCATTCGCCGCCTTTTTACCACAGGTGAATGGAACGGCTAATGCTATATGGAATACCAATAATCAACAATTAAAGTTTGCCAGCCGTAGCACGGGTAAAGACAGTATCGTTGAACGGAACGGCGTACGGACTACGAACCTGAACTATGGTGTTAGTTTGAGCTGGACCTTATTCGATGGCATGCGGATGTTCGCCACCCGGGAAAAGCTTATGGAACTGGAGACATTAGGGACCTTGAGCATAAAATTACAGATCGTAAACAGCGTGGCGGGGGTGATCAACAATTACTTCAATATTGTTCGCCAAAAGCAACAGTTGAAAGCCGTGGAAGAGCAGATGTCGATCAATGAAGAGCGGGTAAAACTGGCCGATAAAAAGTTATCCGTGGGTTTAGGTAGTAAACCCGAATTGTTACAGGCTAAAGTTGACTATAATGCCCAAAAGGTAGCGCAATTGCAACAGCAGACGCTTATAGCCCAGTTACGTGACCAGTTGAACCAGTTAATAGGTTTTAGACAAGGGTCTGTATATGAGGTAACAGACAGCATACCCATTAATATGTCTTTACAATACGGGGAGTTTGCCCAGCAATTTGAGCAAACGAATCCAACGTTATTGGTGGCCAAAAAGAATATTGACATTGCGAACATAACTGTAAAAGAACAACGTGCCGGGTTATGGCCTACCCTAACTTTTAATTCAGCCTATAATTTTGCCTCAACCAATAATAGCGTGGTGGTTAATCAGAACCAACCCTTTTTTAACCAGAACAAAGGACTCAATTATGGTTTTGGGCTGAATGTTCCCATTTTGAATGGTTTTAACACCCGCCGGCTCATAAAACAGGCACAACTCGACGTGCAGTACCAGCAGATCAATTACGACAAACAACGGTCGCTGATCGATGTGGGTTTAAGCAATGCTTTTAAGGATTATGAATTGCAGAAGCAACTGCTGCAGCTGGAAGATGACAATATCATGCTGGCCAAGGAGAATGTAGCCATTGCCCTTGAACGGTTCAAACAAGGGGTATCTACTTACCTGGAATTGCGTGAAGCGCAAATTAGCCTGCAGGATGCCTATAATCGCTTAATTGCCGCCCGGTATAATACCAAGCTGGCGGAAACGGAGTTATTGCGGTTAAAGGGGGAATTGTTGCGGTAGATCCTGATCTGGTTATATAAAGAGCCTGATTACGGTTTCGGGTCACGGATTCGAGCCGTGCCACGGCTTGTTAGCATAATTTTCTTTTCTTTGCCATTCAACTTACTCACTATATGGATCCAAAGGTTGGAATAATCATGGGTAGCGACAGCGATCTGCCCATTATGCAAGCGGCTGCAGAAGTGTTGAGGGAATTGGGGATTTCTTTTGAATTAACAGTGGTTTCAGCCCATCGTACCCCCATGCGTATGGTGCAATATGCTACAAAGGCCAGGGAAAGAGGACTGAAAGTGATCATTGCCGGGGCGGGTGGCGCAGCGCATTTACCGGGCATGGTAGCCTCATTAACCCCCCTGCCGGTGATTGGGGTGCCTATAAAATCATCCAATTCAATAGATGGCTGGGACTCAATACTATCCATTTTACAAATGCCCAATGGCATACCAGTTGCAACAGTAGCATTGAATGCAGCAAAGAATGCCGGGATCCTGGCAGCCTCCATAATCGGGTCATTTGAGGAAACGGTTGGTAATCAGGTAGCAGCTTATAAGAAGAAATTGGAGGATGAGGTATTGGTAAAGATTGAAAATTTGAAAAAACAAGGGTGGGATAATAAATTTGATTAGGGAATTATGGTTCATCCTTGTAATTTGCGCGCGGTATGAAACTCAAATTGCTCGACTACAAAGAAATTCCTGAATTGCCCGTTGGCTCAAACGTAGAGTTTTTTAATGAAACCCTGTACCTGGTTGATGATGATGCCAGTGACATGGTTGCTCTCGACAAGAAATGGCAAGCCCAGGCTGCCCATAAATTGCTGAGAGATGACGATCCAAAAATTCTACCCGGGAGTAAGTCCGATTTCGAAGCAACTACCATTGTAGTGGTGAATAGTATTCCCCGCTTGCTGGTATTGGGTTTCGATGTAAAAGACAATCACCATAAGGCCATTCTGGTTAACCTCGATGATTACACCAAAGAGGAACATGACATCACAGAATTTTATAACCGGTTAAAAGAAACCGTAGGAATTATAAATATTGAATCTGCA
This sequence comes from Niastella sp., assembly GCA_036379015.1. Lineage (GTDB taxonomy): Bacteria > Bacteroidota > Bacteroidia > Chitinophagales > Chitinophagaceae > Niastella. The sequence continues at coordinate 12,525 of DASUVL010000942.1, read as the reverse complement.
GCTATTGTGCTGGGGAAACTGGTTTTGTGCAATCGCGATCACAAAGCGGCTCCCGAAAATCACATCATTGTTACCGATGCTGATTTTTGGAAGAACCAGGGGAATGCTGAAATCACCACTATAAGTTTTGATCTGCCGCAAACTCCTAACCAGGTGGTAGGGTTATCGGGCCTCGCCTATTCATATAAAAATGACTGGCTGGTGGTAACTTTACTTTCAGAAAGCACAGATAAAGATCATCAAACTACAGGCGATAGTTACCTGGCCATTATTGAGAACGCTTCGCGTAAAGTAGTGCGTAAAAAGATGAAGGTAAATTCCCTGTTCCAGTTGAATAAAGAAAATGAGGACTTTGCTGGTTACAATATGCAGTCGATCTGTATCCGTTCTGAAAAAAGCAGTCGACTAAAATTATACCTGCTTGCCGATAACAAAGCTGGTAAAAATGGAATATTTACTGTAAGAATAAAAGAGTAATAATTCATTATTTAATATAAAAAGCCGTGGTGCGATTCAAACCGTACCACGGCTTTTTAGTTTTTTGCAGAGGATGCTTAATTCACTGTATTATCATTTTTCCTCAAGAATAATAAATTGCTGTTCGATAGTGAGTGAGTGTTCATATACTTTATGAATAAATTCCCTGCCCCACAACGCATACCAGGGCATAAAGTTGTCGATACGTTCCTGCAGACTATTACGAGGGAATATTGCTGCCCGTATGGTTTGTATCTGCCTTTGCTCCGCTTCGTATTTCTTTTTTTCTGCCCGAAGTAATTTCTTCTCCAACTCCTGTATCGGCTTCAGGGTTCTGGCCTGTAATGCTTCTACATGTTGCAGTAAGGACCTGTCTATGGTGGCTGCTTTATTCTTTAATAAATCATATACGTGTACGGCTGCTTCCAGTTCGTTCTTTAGCTTAAGCTCCCCGTTCTTATGCCTGCTTACTAATATCGTAAGCAATTGCTGTTCGGGTTGAAAGAAGTCCTTCGGTTGAAAGCCCAGCTTATCGATCTTCTCCTGCCATTTTTTCTCAATGATCAGGAATGAATTGCGTAGTAACAATACCGGAAATGGGACCTGATAATGCTCAAAGAGATCTTTTAGTTCCAGCCAGTAAGCGGTTTCGCCGCCGCCACCTACAAATGCAATATTAGGTAGAATGGTTTCCTGGTACAGCCCACGTAAGATCACATTCGGACTAAACCGCTCCGGATGATCTGTTAGCTCAGCAATTATTTCATCTTTAGTAAAGCTGAGCGCTGTATTTCTTACTTCATACTTCGCGCCTTTTACTTCAATTAATTCCCTGATATTATCCTTCAGGTAAAATAAATTGATGTCTCGTGGGTGCGCCTGGGCTTTATACTGTTGCGATAGTTGCTCTATGGTCTTCCCTACAATACCGGCCGGTGTTTGCTGTAACAGGTCTTCGCGGAAAACCGGTTCCATGGCTCTTTTCAGGTTCGCATTATCGGGCAATATTACAAGTAAACCATATTCTGCAAATAAGGCATTGATCAGTTTAAAAGTGGCGGTCTGTATATCTTCACTTTCCAAATAACAGGTTCGCAGCAATTGTATGAGTTCTTTACCATAAGGCTGCACCGATAACTCCCCGTCAATGCGATGGATCAATGTAGAGAGCCCTTTGGCTTGCATACGGCCAACGGCGCCCGTTTGTTTTGTTTCCCAAACCAGTTTTTCGCTGCTGAGGTAAACATGACCCAGTTCATCCAGGTCGGCATCTTCACTGCCCATCCAGAATACCGGTACAAAATGGCTGTCGGGAAATTCCTGTTTGAACCTTTCGGCCAGTTTTATAACATGTACTATTTTATAAATGAAATACAGGTTACCCGTAAAAATGGCGGGCTGATGCGCCGTGGTTACCGTATAGGTATTCGGCTGTAGTAATTGTTGAATATTTTGCTGAACAATAGCAGTGGTGTCAATGCCTGTATATTGCTTTTGTAGTTCCGTTACCAGCAGGTTGCGGTCAGGTGGTGCCAATTGCCGGTGCCGCATGGCAGCGGCAATCCCTTCCAACGAAACAGGGTGCTTATAAAAAGGCTGTACAGCGGAGGCCTGGTTAAGATAATCAGTGATGATCTTTGAAAAATAACCGGTCTGCTCAAATGATAAATTAGTAGAATTACAATCCATAAATAAGAGAATGCGAACATAAAAGTACTATCAACCACACGATTGCCATAACTAGTCGTCAATTTTAACGTTCCATTACTACTTTAGTTCATAGGCCACGATACTATTTTTGAAGAAGGTGGGAACATATACGATCCTGTTTTTGGCATCGTACCCAATATCGGCCGTATTGATCTTTTGGGCACGTGTATCGAGCAGGTTTTGTTTGGTGCCGTTGCCATTCACATACCAGATAGAACCGGCCCAGCAGCTTACTATATAATCTTTTCCGGTCACATGTTCTACCCCATCGGTACCGCCTTCCATGCCTTCTGCCAGTTTGGTGAGGGTTTTATCTTTTTCCACTTTATACAAACTACCCGCATCCAGTACAAACAGGTCGTTGTCATGGATCAATACACCGTTGGGACCTTTGAGGTTATCGAGCCAGGTGGTTGCCTGACCGTTCTCAATACGGTGTACTTTTTTGTTTTTAGAATCGGATACATATAACACGCCTTTCTTATCGACAGTAATATCATTCAATCCCTGGGCGCCTTCTACCGGAATAGTTTGTACAAGGGTGCCTTTTATTATATCTATCACCCCTACCTTATCAACATCCGCTACATATAAGTTGTTCTTATATAAAGCCAACCCCTTGGGGGCCTGAAAACCGCTTACCCAGTCAACGGTAATGATCTTGCCATCCAATCCTACTTTACCCACAGAACCTTTGTTATCTTTTTCCCAGGGCTGTCCATCAATGTTGGAGACATATATAACCTTATTATCTGCATCATACAATGCACCTTCCGGTACTTTCAACAATGAATCTGTTTCCCATTTTTTAACGAGTTGGTGTTCCTGTGCAGTGGCAAGCATGGTTGAGATGATGAAGGAGGCGGTAATAAGGTGTTTTTTCATATGACTTTTTTAAGGAGGGTAAAGATAAGGAAAACCCCCGGCCCCTAAACCCCACCCCCAGGAAATGAAAAATGAAGAATAAGAAAAGAGAAAGGGAAGGCAGAAAACAGAAGAATATCGAATGTCCAATTTCGAATGTTGAAGTTGAACAGCTGCAAGCTGCACGAAAATACAAATACAGCCAAAAGCGGAAAGCTCAAAGCCGAAAGCAAATACAAGCTTGCAGCGGTTTTTAGAATCTTTCTGGCCTAAATGCTGTTACATCTATTGTCGTTTTCTTTTTAGCAACCAACTCTTCCACCAGTTTACCGGTTGCGGCAGCCAGTGATAAGCCCAGCATGGCGTGACCGCCAGCAATAACCAGGTTGGTATACTTGCTGTGATGGCCGATATACGGTAGTCCATCGGGTGTGAGCGGACGTAAGCCATACCAGATCTTTTCTTTGGGCATTACATCCACGGGCAGATCGGGGTAATAAGCTTTGGCGCCATTGTAAATGGCATGCGCCCGTTTTATCAACAAGGGTGAATTGAGTCCGCTGATCTCCATAGTGCCGCCCATACGCAGGTCGGCGCCCATGGGTGTCATAGCCACTCGCTTATCGACTAATATCGCAGGGTAACGCAGATTGCGTTGTATATTCTCATACGTCATGCTATAGCCTTTGCCTGCCTGTAATAAGATAGAAACGCCCAGCTTTTCTGTTACTACCGGTAACCACGATCCACTGGCCAGCACCAGTTGTGAACAATCAAATTTGCCCTGGTTGGTGATCACAGCCGTTACAGTATTGCCTTTTTTCTCAAAGCCGGTTACCGTAGTGTTCAGTTGTAGTTTTACCCCCACCTTTTGCAAATGCGTTTTTAACGTGCGCATGAAGTCACCGGGATGCATATGGCAATCTATCGGGTACAGTACCCCACCCTTTACATCTACCTGCACATCCGGTTCCATGGCCTGTACTTCCTGTGCATTTAATATTTTGGTTTCAATATGTAGTTCGGCTGCATCTTTGGCCAGTTCTATTTCGTGCTTCTCAGTAGCGGCCGATTTATAGAGCATAAAACAACCTACTTCCTGCATGCGGAAATTATTGCCGATGTCATTTTTTATATCGCTGGTTAATTCACGGCTTAATTGCAGTATATCGTTTAACGGCGGCACGTTTTGTTTCACCGTTTGTGCATTCGCCTGTTTCCAGAAAGTCATTAACCATTTGATGAGATCGAGGTTGATGCGTGGCTTTATGTAGAACGGACTGGTAGAACTAAGCATCCAGCGCAAACCCTGTGCTACTATGCCTGGCGTAGCGAGCGGAACAAAATGACTGGGCGAAACATACCCTGCATTTCCAAAGGAAGTTCCATCGGTAATGTCACCTTTTTCAATAACTGTTACTTCATAACCTTCTTTCTGTAAGTAATAAGCACAGCAAAGACCAATTACGCCTCCGCCAATAATAGTAACCTGTTTACTCATGTGTAAAGTTTAGTTATAATGGAGCCTTTGTAATCTATAAATGGCGAAATCGTCTCCGATTGAATCGGGCTGCAAGCCGAAAGCTGTAAGCTGTAAGCCGTCGCGGCCAAAGGGTATCTGTATTTGCTTATAGCTTATAGCTTTCAGCTTAAAGCTGTATTTCATTATCAAATTACCTGAAACCCATACGCATACGGATCGTCTTCCGGATCAATGGAAATGGTATTATAGCCATAGACCTTAGCCCAGCCTTCTATGCTTGGGCGGATTGCCGGTTTTCCATCTACCATGGTTTCTTCTTCAATACGGCCAATGAACTGTGAGCCGATGATGCTTTCATGTATAAATGAATCGCCTTTTTTCAATTTGCCTTTTGCATACCATTGCGCCATGCGGGCCGATGTACCGGTTCCGCAGGGTGAGCGATCAATGGCTTTCTCCCCATAAAAAACCGCATTGCGGGCAGTCGCATTTTTATCCAATACAGCACCTGTCCATAAAATATGCGAACAACCATTGATGGTTGGATTCTCCGGATGCACAAACTGGTATTGTGCGTTTATCCGTTTTCGTAATTCACGCGCCCAGGCAATCAACTGATCTGCACCATAATGTTCCAATCCTTTGAAATTGGGCTGTACATCAACGATGGCATAAAAGTTTCCTCCATATGAAACGTCGATAGTCAGTTCGCCAAGGTCCGGACAGGTTACAGTTAATCCTTCTGCTGCCAGGTAGGCTGGTACATTGGTGAGCTTAACGCTTTTTACTTTTTTGCCTTCCTGTTTATAGCTGATCATTACCAGTCCGGCGGGTGTTTCCAACCGCACAGTACCCGGTATTTTGGGCGAGATCAATCCTTCTTCTATAGCAATGGTAATAGTACCAATGGTACCATGACCGCACATTGGTAAACAACCACTGGTTTCAATGAACAACACGGCGATGTCGTTTTGCGGATCGTGCGCCGGATACAGGATACTGCCACTCATCATGTCGTGACCGCGGGGTTCAAACATCAGTCCTTTACGTATCCAATCATATTCTTTTAAAAAATGCTGCCGCTTTTCACTCATATTCTTTCCTTCCAGTACTGGACCGCCACCGGCTACCAGACGTACCGGGTTACCACAGGTATGTGCATCGATACAGAAAAAAGTTTTCTTCATGAATCCCACTGTTTGTCACGCGATCCTGGCGTCCTTCGACTTCGCTCAGGACTTCAAAAACACTCCCTTCGATCCTTTCCCGCACAAGCGGGACTCAGGACGCTCAGGGCGCGCTCAGGATACGCGGTAAAGTAATAAAAAATTGATGACGGAAATATTTTTATAGGCCGCAAAAAACGGCAGTCGTGAAACGTGAAATGGTCCGCCAGCTGGCGGATGAAACGGAAATCAGTCTTTTTCCCTAATTCCTAATATCTAATTCCCAATTCCAATTTCATACTTCCGACCTCAGACCTCCGACTTCCGGCTTCAGACTCCAGCTTTCGTTACCGCATCATTCACCGTTCTCCAGATCCCCAATGGATTGCTGTTCTTCAATTCATTTGGCAGTAAATGATCTGACCAGTTTTGGTAAGCGATCGGACGTGCAAATCGTTTGATGCCATCTGCGCCCACCGAAGTAAACCGCGCATCGGTTGTTGCGGGGAACGGACCACCATGATGCATGCTTAAACATACTTCCACACCGGTTGGTACACCATTCACAACAAATCGTCCACAAATATTTTTTACAGCTTCAACCAGTTCATCGTGCTCCTGAATATCATTGTCAGTGGCCATCAACGTTGCTGTCAATTGACCTTCCAGGTGACGAACCACTTCCAGCAACTCCTGTTTGTCTTTACAGCGAATAACGATCGAATACGGACCGAACACTTCCTGGTGTAGAATGGGATTGTTTAAGAACGCTTCGCCACTGGCAGAAGCAATGGTAGGTACGCCCTGGTTAACGGCAGGCTGTGCATCGCTTACTGCTACTGTTTGTACCTGTTGTTGCGATAAAGCACGGGCTCTGTTTTCTGAATAATTTTTTGAAATGCCGGGATGCAACATCGTGCCCGGACTTATTGCTTTTATTTCATTGCCTAATGTTGTAATGAATTGTTGCAGCTCGTCACCTTCAATGCCGAATATCAATCCCGGATTGGTACAGAACTGTCCAACCCCCAGGGTAATAGAACCGGCATATAACTTAGCTACATCTACCGCTGACTGTTGCATTTTTTCAGGGAACAAAAACACAGGATTCACACTACCCATTTCAGCAAACACCGGTATGGGTTCTTTGCGTTGGTTGGCCCAGTCGAACAATGCCTTGCCGCCTAAATACGAACCTGTAAAGCCAACCGCTTTGGTGTATGGATGCGCGACAAGCGCTTTACCTACTTCCTGCGAAGCGCCGTGTACGTGTGCAAAAACACCATTGGGCATATTGCATTTGCTGGCAGCTTTTAAAATAGCCTGCGCTACCAATTCAGATGTTCCGGCATGTGCCGGATGCGCTTTTACTATAACCGGGCAACCGGCTGCAAAGGCACAGGCTGTATCGCCCCCTGCCGTGGAATAAGCGAATGGAAAATTACTGGCGCCAAATACGACTACCGGTCCCAATGGGATCAGCATTTTTCTAATATCGGGTTTGGGGGGCGTTTTAGTCGCATTAGCTGTATCTATTCTTGCTTCGAGCCATTCCCCTCTTTCGCACGCATCTGCATAACTGGTTAACTGGAACATGGTGCGGGCTCTTTCATTACGTAAACGGGCTTCAGGCAGGTTGGTCTCACGCATAGCGGTTTGTATCAGTTCATCGCCTGCATTTTCCAGCTCAGCCGCTATGGCGCGCATAAAATGAGCCCTGTCTTTTATCGAAGTTTTCCGGTATTGATGAAAAGCCTGCCATGCACTGTTCAGTACCTGGTCAATTTCATTTGGAGAAGCATCTTTAAACATAGTTATGTATTTACCGTTGTATTGAGTTACAAAGGTATTATACATTCCTTTAACCAAAATACCTGCGTGAAATATTGAAGCTAATTTGATAATAATGGTTAATTGGAGCACCTCGATCCTTCGCTCGGTGCTCGGACAGATTCTTCAACGCCCACCTCCGCCAAGGCTTGAGCCTCCGTGCTCCGACGCTGACAGCCGTCGGCCAAAGCCTATGGCGCCGGACGAAGCTCTGGCGCAAGCGTCTAAAGCTTCGGCGACCCCGACGAGTCGGGGGACGGTGGACAAAGCCGGATTAACAGGAAAGAAAGAATGCTCTTTCTTTCACTGTTAATTTATTCCGGGGATAATCAGAACCAAAACCCTTTTGATTGGGTTGCTACTAAAAACTAAAAGAAGCGTAACCTTATTTCAAATTTACCGGGTAAATACACTACTTGTTGCATTTTGTTTGCGTATTTATTATATTTTTTTGTTAATGGTATGTCACATTTTATATAATCCATTAGGACTGCAAACCATTCTTTAGCACTCTATAAAAAAAGAAGCAGGCACAAGAGGTTGTGTGCCTGCTTTTGTGGATAATGTACAGTAAAAATATTGTCGCACTACCTAATTATCCACTGTAAATACCGGTATAGATCTACTTACGCAAACCTTTCCGGATCCGCCATTGCCCCCATTGAAAATATCGAATAATGAAAATTAAATTTTGAATAACGAAGTAAAAGAACAGGGGATCATTATTTTAAATGTACCCTGTTTCCAATGCAAAAGTATTGCTTATTAAAAGTGGTAACAATACAACTTTGTGGTAATTCGGTTTGGGTTGCAGGTTACAACAGATCACAAACTATTCTACTATTTCACCTTCCAGATCATAGTCGTATGCCTTGGTGATCTTCACCTGTACAAATTCGCCGATGGATAATTTTCTGGAGCTGTTAACGATCACTTCATTGTCTACTTCCACACTATCAAACTCTGTACGGCCCAGGTAACGGCCCGATTCTTTTTTATCGATGAGAGTTTTGAATGTTTTGCCAACTTTCTCCTGGTTTTTTTCCAGGCTGATATCCTGCTGTACTTCCATAACTTCCTGTGCCCGTAATTCTTTTTCTTCGTGCGGGATATTGTCTTCGAGCCCGTGTGCCGATGTACCCTCTTCGTGTGAATAAGTAAAGATACCCACGCGATCGAACCGGTGTTGCTGCAGAAACGACTTTAACGACTCTACATCGTCCCGTGTTTCGCCCGGGAAACCGGCAATCAAAGTAGTTCGCAAACAGATACCTGGTACTTTCTCCCTGATGGCGCTGATCAGCTCACCCATTTCCGCTTGTGTGATCTGGCGTTTCATGGCCTTGAGCATGTTGTCGCTGGCATGTTGCAGCGGCATATCGAGGTAATTGCAAATATTCTCCCGTTCGCGCATTACATCCAGGATCTCTAATGGAAATTTAGATGGATAGGCATAATGAAGCCGGATCCATTCCAATCCTTTTACATCTGCCAGGCGGTTTAACAGTTCGGGCAGCATGCGTTTTTTATAAATATCCAAACCGTAATAAGTAAGTTCCTGGGCAATGAGCATAACCTCTTTCACCCCTTTCTTCACCAGGCCTTCTGCTTCTTTCACCAGATCTTCAATAGACCTGCTGACGTGTTGTCCACGCATAAGCGGAATGGCGCAAAAAGAGCAAGTACGGTTACAACCTTCTGAAATTTTCAGATAGGCGTAGTGGGTAGGCGTTGCGAGTAAACGCTCGCCTATAAGTTCTGCCTTATAATCGGCTTCAAATTGTTTCAGGATCAACGGCAGCTCCATGGTGCCGAAATACGCATCCACTTCGGGAATTTCCTGCTCCAGGTTATTTTTATAACGTTCGCTGAGGCAACCGGTCACATACACTTTATCGAGCTGACCGCGGCGTTTGCGTTCTACCTGCGCCAGAATGGTATTGATGGATTCTTCTTTGGCTTTATCGATAAAACCACAGGTATTTACGATAACAATATTGTGGTCTGATTTCTTGTTTTCGTGTATCACGTCGATATCATTGGCTAGTAATTGACCGCTCAACACTTCACTATCGACCATGTTCTTACTGCAGCCAAGCGTAATGATATTAACCTTATCTTTTTTGTGTGATCGTACTTTCATATAAGGGCGCAAAGGTAGGCAAAGAATAGGCAATGGGCAACAGGTTCCGGTTTCGGGTTACAGGGAATTGATATATAATAATATAATTTAAGGTAAGGCTCCGTAATTTAGTCGGGAATAACCGGCAGGCAAACATGCCATTAACAATAAACCCCTTGTATTTTACAGGTTTAGCTGTAATATTGCGGTGATTTTTGTGAAAAAGGGACCTGAGGCTGAATTGTTTATGATTGTTTTTTTGTCTAAATGCGATTTGGCATAGTTTTTAAAAGTGTTAACGACCAAACACAGATATTTATGAAAAAGATCGTTGTTCTTTTAGGTTTATTGGCCCTTTTGACCGTTTCCCGTACCCAAGCCCAATCTATGGGATCTGAGTATCGCACTGCCATTGGCGCCAAATTCTGGCCAGGCGGTTTAACCATAAAGCATTTTATCCGCGATAACCGGGCGTTGGAAGGAATTGCCTATTTCTGGGGACATGGTTTCCGTTTTACCGGTTTATATGAGGTTCATGGCGATATCAACAGTGCACCTGGCTTAAAATGGTATGTAGGCCCCGGTGTTCACATTGGCGCTTATAATGATCATTATTGGCGTGGTAATGACCATTATGAAGATGGCGCAGCCTCCTTTGGTCTTGATGGCGTATTAGGTCTGGATTACAAGATCAATGGCGCTCCTATTGCGCTGAGTGTTGATATCAATCCTTATTTAGAGCTTCTTCACCACCCGTATTTTAGTGTTTGGGGTGGTTTAGGCGTTAAGTTTACCTTCTAAGAGACTAAAAGTTTTTATAAAAAAAGCGTCCCGATTTAATCGGGACGCTTTTTTTTTATTGTATTTATCGCCTTTAATTAGCTAATTGACATCAATTCCCGAGCTTAAATAAGCTATCTACAAATTCGTGTTTATCGAATACCAGCAGGTCTTCCATTTTTTCACCCACGCCTATAAATTTCACCGGTATTTTAAATTGGTTGGCGATGGCAAGCACCACGCCGCCTTTGGCTGTTCCATCGAGTTTGGTAATTGTGAGGGCGGTAACATCGGTGGTGGCGGTAAAATGCTTGGCTTGCTCCAGGGCATTTTGACCGGTTGAGCCATCCAGCACCAGCATCACTTCATGGGGTCCATCGGGGATCAGTTTTTGAATAGCCCGGCGGATCTTGCCCAGTTCATCCATCAGGTGCGCTTTGTTATGCAACCGGCCGGCCGTGTCAATAATGATCACTTCGAAGCCCTTCGCCAAACCGCTTTGAACGGTGTCGAATGCTACGGAAGCCGGGTCGGAACCCATGGGTTGTTTCACAATGGGGACGCCCACACGTTCGCTCCAGATGGTTAGCTGGTCAACTGCAGCTGCGCGGAAGGTATCGGCGGCGCCTAATAGCACCGACTTACCCGCTTTTTTAAAATTATGAGCCAGTTTACCGATGGTTGTGGTCTTTCCTACCCCATTCACGCCAACTACCAGCATCACAAATGGTTTGGAAGGTAATGTACTATTGAAATTATAAGAATTGCTTTCAGGCGCATCAACCAGCACGGTTTCAATTTCCTGTTGCAATATCTTGTTCAGTTCGCTGGTATTGAGGTATTTATCTTTTGCTACGCGTTGTTCTATGCGTTCAATGATCTGAACGGTGGTATCAATGCCTACATCGGCGCTTACCAGGGCATCTTCGAGGCTATCGAGCACCTCTTCGTCTACCGAACTTTTACCGGCAATGGCTTTGGTGATCTTTGATAGAAACCCTTCTTTTGTTTTCTGCAATCCCTGGTCGAGCGATTCCTTTTCTTTTTTTCCAAACAACTTCCCAAAAAAACTCATTTTCCTGATTTTAAGACTAAGATAAATGTTTTACGAGTGCTGTAATTATTTAGTAACGGATCAACGCGTCATTCGTTTAGGTTAAGATGCATTGAACTCAGATTATCCCTCCATTGCCATGGAAAAAGGGTCTCCCGTTTCCTGCACCTCCCAGCTACCTTCCGCTATTTCTTCATCCAGCTCACCGTAGTCCCATCCGCAATAGCCAATAAATATTCTGCAATCTTTCTCTGTAAGGGTATGATTGTCAATGTTCTTTACGACTGACTTAAAATTGCCTCCGAAGAAAATATTACCGGTAACCGGTTCTCCTCCTTCAATTAGATCGGGCCGCTGGTGTATAAAGTACAGGTGCTCCTGGTCTACCGGACCACCAGCATGTATCGGGAAAGGTTTCACGTTCTTGAATTCTTCCAGTTCATTTAGTTTTCTGGGGAATTTTTGATTGACCATAAAGCCCATGGCCCCTTTTTCGTTGTATTCGGTAATAAATACCACGGCATTTTCAAATAATGTATCGATTAGCAGGGATGTGCTTTTTAAAAAGAGTCCTGGTTTCATAAAACGAAGATTATTTAACGACAGGAGGTTGGCATACAAAACAACTACATTCCTCACAATCTCCCAACTTTTCAGCATGAAAGCAAAAAAGCCGCCCCCTTACGAGAACAGCTCTTGATAAGATACTTGCTTACCCAAAATTATTTTCCAGCTAAGAATTCTTTGATTTTGTCTTTGTGCACGATAGATTCCTTGAAGGTATATGCACCAGACTTTTCGCTACGTACAGCACGAATTACTTTCGTCCAGTTCTTTGCTTCAGCTGCTGCTTTAGTATCTTTCGTTTTCGCGTTTTTTGAAGCTGCTTTTGCCATGAGTCTAATTTGAAAATGTGAAAATTAGCAAATCTTAAAATTAAATACAGCGTAGCCGTTGAGATAACTCATTGGCATATTTGCTAACTACTTAATTTCTTTGTGAACCGTTACCTTTTTCAGGATCGGGTTGTATTTTTTCA
>DASUVL010000941.1:0-11498 GCA_036379015.1 Niastella sp. | reverse complement strand
TTTCCATAATTAATTTTTTTTAAGTTAAGAATGGTATTACAACATTTCAAAGGAGTGCGGATGTTCCTTTGAGAACAGCGGTGATCTTTCAATGAATGAATTGGACGCATTTAAGATCGGGAGCCAGTCATTAATTAATGCTAACCTGTAGTTGATGCCCGGGTGGACGATTTACTTTATGTGGATGTAGAAATAATCAGCCGTTCATGGTGTGCGGAGCAACAAAAGCCAATGGGATAAGAAAAAATCGGGATAAGATAAAAAATTGCAGTGATTATAAATATACTACATTTTGAATAACACATCCTAACTAATATGTATTAAAGGCACAACTTTAATCAATTTCTTTCACCGTAAAATGACGGGTTTTGCAAGGAATTTTGTTAAACATTTTTATTTTTCATACGAAACATTTAACTTACTCTCGATTGAATTTAAAAGCCCAAAGACCCGCTTCATTTAGGATCAAGGTTCTCTCTCTGATTATTAGTATCCAGTACCAGATTAAGGAACACTGTTATTGAATGTTTTTCTATTGGGATGAAAAGCCTCATGTGCATAATTATGTGATGTAATTACCTCGCGTACTTACCTGATTTGTATTGTTTACTGTTATTACCTAAAAAGATGAGTCAAAAACCTTTTATTTTGATTGCAGATGATGACCAGGAGGACCGTTATTTGTTGCACACTGCTTTTGAGGAGATAGGCCTGTCAAATGATATTTACCTGGTGGAAAATGGGTTGCAGGTATTCTCATACCTCGAAACTTCTATAGAAGAAACAAGCATGCCCTCATTAATTGTGCTTGATCTGAATATGCCGATATTAAATGGCATGGAAACCCTGTCACGTTTAAAAGCCCACAATCTTTATAAAGATATACCTGTAATTATGTTTACTACTTCGATACATGAGGTAGAAAAAGCAAGATGTCTTGAAATAGGGGCCGCTGATTTTATAAAGAAGCCAGCCCGGTTTCAGCAAACCATCTCTACCGCGAAGTTCCTGCACGAATCTGCCATTGAGAGCCGTCAATCGGCTCTGAAAGGCTAATGTCAGGCCTTCGCCAACACAGCTTCAATAACTTTCATATTATTAATGGCATCCTGTAAAGGGGTAGGGGCCGGTGTATTATTTAATATGGATTGAGCAAAGAGATCGCCTTGCAGCGTATACTGGTCAACGGGTTCAAAAGTCATTTCTTCCGAACCTTCTTTGGTATGCAACCACAGCCGGGTACTCTGGTTGGGGGGCGCATTAAAAGGAATTTCTATTTCAACGCGGCCTTCAGTACCGAGTATCTGTACCCGCTGGTAAGGCATTAGTTGGGTAGAACAGGTGAACGTAGCTGTGCCGGTGGCAAATTCAAGCATGCCCGAGGCCAGGGTATCCGTTTGCAGCACCGGATCTATGGTAACCTGACCTAATACCCGAACCGGCTCACTATTAAAAATGAACCGCGCGAGCGAAACGCAATAACAACCAATATCCATCATACCGCCGCCGCCCAGGTCTTTTTGATTCCGGATATTATTGGGGTCAACATTATAATAGGAGAAAAAAGAATGAATTGTTTTCAATTGACCAATGCGGGCATCATCAACCAGTTCTTTCGCTAATACCCATTGAGGATGGAAGCGGTACATAAATGCTTCCATCACTTTCAGCTGTGGTTTTTCCTGGGCTGCTTTCAATAGCCGGGCAGCTTCTGCCGAGGACAGGGCTATTGGTTTTTCGCACAGAACATGTTTACCCGCCTGTATTGCTTTAATGGCCCACTCTACATGTAAATGGTTGGGTAGAGGAATGTAAACTGCATCTATACTAACATCGTTTAATAATTCTTCATAAGAACCATACACGGTGGGGATATGTAACTTCCTGGCTATTTCCTGCGCCTGATCAATATTGCGGGAGGCAATGGCTGCTATGTCGCAATACTTGCCACGTTGCATGGCAGGGATCACTTTCTCCCGGGCTATTTTGGCTGTGCTTAAGATACCCCAACGAACTTTGGCCATGATGGTCGATTTTAATGTGAATGGTCAGTGGTGAAGGGTCAAATTTAAGGGATATCGAATAAAGTAAAAGGTATAAGGTTTAAGGCGCCCGAAATCCATAATCAAAAGATCCCGAATACCTTAAACCTTTCACCTGTATTTCACTTTCTCATTTTTAATTCTTCATTCCTCATTTTTCATTTCTTACTTGTTATTTCCCTTGTCTTTCACTTCAACATTGAATATTCTACATTCAATATTCAATATTTCCTACTGATTGTCAACCTGCGCTTCTATCACACTTTGAATGGAAGAAGAAACATTCGACAACAGGTTATACCCAGTGGCCGATTCAATAGCATCAACGGAAGTACGGTATGTTTTCCAGTCGCTGTTCACCGTATTGATGTTTGGCGTATTGACAGCAATTACCCGGGTAGAAGTAGTAACCCGGGCCAGGTCGCCTGAACCATTGGCTAACACAACGATCACTTTCCATACGCGGTTAGGTACGGTAACATGACCATTGTCTATTGTATTTACAGTGCCGTTGCTACCTGTACCGCCGGTGCCATACGAACCCATAATTACAAATACTTCGTTACCGGCTGTTACCAGTGATCGCGTATAGCTTTCCAGGTTATTCCAGGTTTGCTGATTGTTATTGGGCGCCTGCGGTATCATATTGGTCATTAAGAAGGTAGCAGAGTTGGCGGTAACAGAAGAAGTACGGTCGGCCGACGGACAATTATGACCACGATCGAACCCACTGCCTGAATAGCTGGTGCTTCCAACCTGGTACCAGCCTGAAGGCAGGGTTGCATCAGCACGGAAATCATCCTGGCGAGCAGCGCTGCCCATATCACTTGATTTAATGTGCCAGCTAACCCAGTTGGCCGTGCCGCGGTCGCGATGGTACGAAAGCGCATAATAAGTTTTAACCATTAAATAGTTGGTGTAGTTGCTGACGTCAGCAGTAGCATTGCTGGGGTTGCCCATCAGCATATTATCGTCATCGGAACCTGTTCCGCCACCACCGTCGGTACCATAGGAAGTGATCACTACGTTATCGATATTGAAGCGGTTAGTGCCACCACCTGTTTTTACGATCGCAAACCGCACATTGCCGGCGATATTAACCGTAAAGGTGGCTGTTTGCAAGGTGGTTGACGATGTGGTAACGGTGCTGCCTACTTTGGTATAGCTGCTACCGCTATTGGTTGACACCTGTAATTCCCAGGTGCTGCTGCCATCGGTACCAAAAGCGCCATGTTGTACCGTTACGGTAGACGCGCCAGATGTAAAATTAAAATTCATGGTCAGGCTGCCGGTATTACGTATCCGGGCACTCTGGCTGCCAGTCTTTCTGTCGGTTGATAAATTACCGATAAGGGCATCATTAAAATTCCATGAGCCGGAAGTTAATGTAACATTGCCAGCAGCATACGCTGTTTTGGTTCCCGATTCAAAGCCTTCGGTAAGTGTAGTTAATTCAGTAGCGGCTGTAGTAACTGTTGTGTTGTCGTTGGTGCTGTTAACAGCGTCTATATTTTTTTTACAGGCAGAGAACAGCAGGGAAAAGAATAGCACTCCTGTAAGGAGGCGCAGTTGGGAATTGTTTGGTTGTGACATATAGTTGTTGGTTGGTTAGAAAGCGAAGTACGGGTAATATGGAAAGCACCCGGTTTAAGTAATTATTACCAATGTAACTTCACTTAACCACGTAATGATTACATGTCACACATGTTAATGCCCCGCAGTTAACATTTTAATAATTTCATAGAATATACGAATTCTTCACTTTTGTTAGCGGATATTTATTTATATAAATCGTAATCGCTGTTAGTACAGGCATCTTCGGTTGTTGTTGTTAGTGGTAAGTATATTCGATGCGCTAAAACATGTCAAAGCGCGGGGTAGATGTTTAATAAATGGTAGGTAACTGTTGAAGATATTCGTCCCTGATTGGGAAGCGGCCATACAATGGTGAGTGGGAAAGTTTGAGCATTAAAATTTACCGGGGGGATGAAAAAATTTATCGGGCTTCTGTATTATAGTACAACGGGAAGGCTGGTTTGACGATTGTATATTTACGAAGGTGGGTTAAAAGAGGGGTGGATAGACATCCGCCCCCGTTTTAATCCAAAAATACTCTTTGAAAAACTAGTAATTACTAATTCAAATTACACGCCAATCATATAATAAACTAGC
Organism: Niastella sp.; assembly: GCA_036379015.1. Lineage (GTDB taxonomy): Bacteria > Bacteroidota > Bacteroidia > Chitinophagales > Chitinophagaceae > Niastella. The sequence continues at coordinate 7,284 of DASUVL010000941.1, read as the reverse complement.
TTTTGTATATTTATTTTGCAGTAATGTGAATTAAATTCCTCATTAGTGAATAATTTATTCCAATATGAGAATTCAGAATTGATAAAAAGTCCCACTTTCGGAACATTGATGTTATATAATACAATGATTTTAATGTTGAGATTATCGGTGTAACGTTGAAGTACGTCCTCGTTTGTATCTTTGCTGCACGGGTGTGTGTTTTTGACATGTAAGTAACCATGGCCGTTTTAAAGTAGTGTCGCTGAGGGGGCCTATAAACGAATACTGCTGTATTACAATAAAGCATGGCTGCAGGGCTGTAGTATCATGCAGTAATGCCAGCAATAGACCAACAACCTTTTTAAGCGCCATTTAATTTATTCATTGTCCCTTCTATTGAATCCTTGTTTTATGACCTTTGGTTGCGTGATGCAAGTTGAATCTTGTACAGGACAGTGCAGGACAGTGTCGCGTAAAAGCCAGTCCCCTGGCGGGTCCTGAGACCCTAAACATTAAGAATTGTCATAAAAAGTGTAGTTAAACCCATCATTTCAGGCATTTTCGACATTGATTTAGTCACTGATTTGTCGTTGGAAACCATACGTAAAATTGAATGAAATGCAGTCTGGGTAAGGGTTTCGAAAGTCTTACAACCTGTTTGGCGTAATGAAACAGTGAAAAACCTGATTATGTAAACAATCTTGCGCACTGTACTTTTACATCATCAACAAAGCGTAGCACGGAAAGCGGTAAAGAAAGAGAAGAGAAAGCTACACCGAAGCAAAGGCTTCACACAAAAAAGATTTTACGTTTTTTTTCATATGGCAAGCAATCGTTAGAGGTCAGCTGTTTCTACAGTGGACCTTTTTTCTTTTAGACCTAACCCCCAGTCCCCTAAAGGGGGGCGTTGAATGACGAATATTGAATGTTGAATATCGAATGCTGAAGTGAGAACAAGACCGAAGGCTTAAAGCAGGCCACGAGGCATAAAGGCAACGATGTATTTTATTCACCATTGACCATTCACGCATCATATATCCTCAAAGCTTTTAGCCTGAAACAAACAGCTTTATTACTAATTCCTCCCCCTTATTATCTCATTTTCCCCCTGCATCAAGAAAGAAATAGGAAGGAACTTACCCGCCACTTTTATTAATTACCATAAACCAAAATTGCCTGCCAATGAAACAATGGTGTATCAAAGCAGTGGCCATGCTATGCACGGCATTGCTGCCAACAATTGCTTTATTTTCTCAACAAGGATTAGTTAACGGTAATATGTCCGATTCTACGGGCTGGACCATCTACTACCAGGGAAGCGCTGTTCCGGCCACCCACCTCTTTAACTATACAGTACAAACGCCTGCAGCCGGTTTGGGTGGTTGCCTTCGGGTAACCTGTAGTCAACGAACCAATATCCTGTTCTGGCAAAAGCTCTCCCTTAAAGTGGGCAAATCGTATACGGTAGACGGCGCTTTCAAAACTGGTACAGCCGCCAGTTTCTGGTGCGAACTGTATTTAAGTACCGTAGCCCCATTGCCTAATGCCGACTATGCACCTAACAACAACAGCGATGTGGTGCGCGGCTTTAGCACCTGGGCCGGTTGCGGACCCAATACGGATGGCACATTTTCTGCCAACGGCTGCTCGGGTAAAAAGATATTCAAGGTCCCCGGCGCCGATACGTCTGCCTACATAGACGTATACTTTGCGTTAAAAACCGGTTCTTCGGCAACAACACTACCAGCGCCGCTGGAAGTGCTGGTTGATGAATTGCAGGTTACGCTTATTAATGATTACTCCATTTTATCAACCAGTGAAGGAACTATTGATTCAATCAATCACAAACTCACAGCGGTATCTCCCTTTATCACGGTAACACAACTGAAAGCTGCTTTGCATGTAGCACCAACCGCTACCATGGAAGTGGTTGGTCTCGCAAGCGGGTTGCCAGTAATAGGCCAGGACACTACGCTTGTGTCCGATACCATGGGGGTACGGGTAACTGGAATGAACGGCACCAGTTTGTATCCTATTGAACTACGAGCCGTGGGTGCAAAGGATCGTATTACCCAGGTATCTGTAGGGTTACTGGACCCCATACATGCACGGGTATGGTTGCCGGTTAACGTCAGGGTAGCGCAGTTGCGATCGGCTATCACTGTTTCACCACATGCCACCTTCAACATTGTTGATGGCACCGGCGCTAACGAAGCGCCGTTAAATTATGTGACCAACTTTACAAAGATCATAGTGACCGCAGAGAACGGGGATACCAAAACCTATACGATCGCCCGCGTGCCAATTCCGTTATTTCCGCAAATGCGTAGTAATTATGTAGATACGGTATCCAACATTTACAACAAGATACTCATTGTAAAAGGCAGTTCACAGGTAACTATCACCAGCAATGACAATCCTTTAAAAGGAAGTATGCTCGATGTACGATCAAACGATGTGTGGTTGTATTTTCCGAACATAAAACCTTCCGTTGTAGCCTCAAAATACCTGGCGCAGATCATGGTGAATGGGATGTTGGCCATTATTGATAGCAATGTTCGGGTAGAACAATACCTGCAGGGAACGCTCGTAATTAGTCAGCCCCATGATTATAAACCGTTGTCTGTATATGATGGAACGCATCAATCCGGGGCGGCTATGCAACTGGGGTTGTATACCTATTACCGAACGCCCGAATTAGGCAGCCTGCACGATGTCATTAAATCGTTCCGTTTAAAAAAGGGTTATATGGCCTGCTTTGCCAAAGATTCATTGGGAACCGGTTACAGCAGGATATATATAGCCGATAAGCAGGATCTGGAAATTGATTCCTTACCAGCCGGTTTGTACAATGAAGTATCATTTGTACGGGTAGTGCCCTGGCGCTGGGTTACCAAAAAAGGCTGGACGAGCGGACGCGATGCAGCAGAAGCGTTGAATGCTTCCTGGCAATACGATTGGGATAATGCAGCCGTTTCAGGATTGAATGTAGAATACATACCCATGCGGCATAACCGCTGGTGGAATGCTTTCTCCAATATCAATAATAAAAAGAAAAGTACGCATGTGCTGGGCTTTAATGAACCCGAACGTCCCGACCAGGCCAATATGAGTGTAGATGATGCCATTGTCTTATGGCCTGAATTAATGCGATCGGGTTTACGGCTGGGTTCGCCTTCTCCTTCAGATGCCGGGCTGGAATGGCTGTACTCTTTTATTGACCGGGCAGATGCGTTGAATTACCGGGTTGATTTTATTGCCATGCACTGGTATATGGGCGGACAATCGCCACAGCAGTTCTATAACCGGTTAAAAGCGGTGCACGACCGTACGGGCAGGCCCATTTGGATCACCGAATGGAACAACGGCGCCAACTGGACCTGCTGCACGCCCACCTATGCAGATCAGGCCGAAATGATCGGCAAGTTCCTGCATGTGCTGGATACATGCAGTTTTGTAGAGCGATATGCCTTATACGAATGGGTAGGCGATACCCGGCATATGTTCTATAAATCGCCCACTTTGTTAACACCGGCAGGCGAAGTATACCGCGATAAGATCTCGCCCATGGCCTATAACGAAGCGGCCGCCTTTAACCGGCCCTATATAGCACCGCCACTACCACCTATTGAATATGCAGGTGTGGGCGTGGGGTTCGATTATGGAAAATCATTGTCGGTTGATATTGATAACGATGGCGACCAGGATATTATTTATTCAGGCGTTGATCCCTATGTTGGCGGCATTGTAAAAAATGATGGCCAGGGAAATTTCACTTCCACGGGGCAAACCATACCCGGCATTTATACGCCCTCTATTAATGCCGGCGATGTAGATGGCGATGGCGACCTGGATATTATACTGGTCGGGTGGGACAGGGCCAATGGCTGGGCAGCTTATGCCCGCCTGTTGCGAAACGATGGAACAGGAATGTTCACCTTCGAAACACTGCCATCGATCAATGCACCAGCTGCCGGTTTTGCCGACCTTGACAACAATGGCTGGCTGGATTATTTCATGATCGGTAACACCAATGCCAACAAATTCTATTTTCAAAATAGTGCAGGTGTACAAGCGCCGGTGAACCGGTTGAACAACAGCCTTAATATACAAGACCCTGATGCCAGCTGGGTTGATATGGATAATGATCAGGACGTTGATTTTTGTGTGCAGGCCTGGAACCGGACGAATTCGCGGCGGTATACACAGGTTTGGAAAAACAATGGCGATGGAAATTTTACCGAGCAGGCCATACCATTTAAACAAAAAGCCTGGGGCAGTTCGCAGTATGCCGATATTGATGCTGATGGCGATCTGGATATGTTATTAAACGGCGATGGCGATACGTACAGCGATGGCGGCAGTCACGACATTTACCGGTTGTATACGAACGATGGTACGGGTAATTTCACAGAAAAAGCCACCTTTCAAAATTACCGGCAAAATTGCAATGGCAAAGGCAGCGCGTTTGTAGATTGGGATAACGACGGCGATTACGACATTTTGTTGACAGGTCGCAGTTCTACGGAGGTGCGGGAAGTAACCAATATTTACCTGAACGATGGAACAGGCGTTTTTGCCAAAAGCCCGGAGAGTTTGAATATACCCGGGTTGAACAGAGGTACTATAGAATTAGGTGATTTTAACAGCGATGGAAGAACGGATGTATTATTGAATGGATATAGTGGACCCTTTGCACGTAATGTAGCCTTTCTGTTTAAAAACGGGAGCAATGCCATTAACAATGCGCCATTGCCGCCAGCCAGTTTACACACGCAGGTAACACCGGACAGCGTGTTGTTTACATGGGCGGCGGGGGGCGATGCCCAAACGCCGGTGAAAGCGCTTACGTATAACCTGTATGTGAAGGGAGCCGATGGACGGTATTATATATTCCCGAATGCCCACATAGCAACAGGTGTGCGCATGATCAGCGGATTGGGAAATGCGTATCATAACCTGGGATGGAAGTTAAAAGGCTTGCCACCCGGTAATTATACCTGGAGTGTGCAAACGATAGATGCGGCATATGCCGGATCGGTATTTGCACCGGCTGCCAGCTTCACCATACCGGTGCCTATGGCAACACTGATGCAAGCGCGCCAGGTGGCGGCAACAGAACAGACCGGTATGGAAGGTGATGGACGAATGGTAATTTATCCCAACCCGGTAAGCGATCAACTCACCATACAATGTGGTAAGGGATTTACAACAGGTGCGTTGATCACGCTGTATGATGTAACCGGCCGGGTGATGTATACCGCTCAGGTAAAAGAAGCGGTGCATGCCATCAACTTAAGTAAGGCTGCGCCTGGGGTTTATTTTGTACAGGTGAAACAAGGCGGAGTAATTATTACAAAGAAAATAATGAAAAACTAAACCGAGATCTGTACCGGTTCATGTACCCCGGATTATACGAAGCCCTGTTCTGCTGAAAAGCGGGCAGGGCTTTTTTGTGAATTAGGCGCAGTACTTTTTTAACGTTTCAATTTCTTGAATGTCTTTGGAGACGAAAATGAAGTTATCACCATCAGCAATGAAATTAAAAGGGTCAATAGCTACCAATTCTTCCCAAAACTGTTTTAAAAGTTGTTCATGTTGTTCAAGCTGTTTCGCTATACCCACAAGGTCCCACGACGGATCAGCATCTATCAATTCTTCCTTTCGGCTTGTTAACGAGAAGCGGCCATAATTAACGAAATTTGTCATTTGTGAAAACCCGGTAGGGACATTAAATAAACACCATTGGTCGTATTGTTCATAAAATAGGGTGGCAACTATTGCGTCGGTAAGTTTAGGTGAGTATGCAATATCTTTATTTTCATGCCAGCCACTTGATTTTTCTTCAGCCGTTAATTTTAATGGACCACTATCAAAACAAACTACTGCCAAATACTTTTCTGTTAAAATCCCCGCGTATTCTCTCAATAGGTCAGATAAATTGAAAATATTTGATGGAAATTCGATCCAGAAAAAATTTTCATGCTGTCCGGTCTTAAAGTTTGCCATATGTATTGCCTCTGATGTTTTTTTGAGCCTGGTGGAGATATAAATCCTGGAATAGCGCCTGCACAGCTAGTATATACCTAATAGTATGCGCTGCTCGTACTTCCATGTTCCGTTTTGCCGGGAAAGTAAGATCAAAAGATCATACCCACATTCCCCACTGCCAAGCCAGGACGTAATAAACATGGCAAGCCCCTTGTTGTTGTCAATGTACATTCGTGAAAAAGTGAATTGACCCAGAAGCATTTGGTTGCCATATTTTCCGAACCTGTATTTTCTATTTTCATTGTCAAAATCTTCTCTTGTAAGAAAACGGATACGCCCTTGATGAAGACTGTCGATATCGTATTTTCTTGGCGGAATAGCTTTCCGAAAGTTTTTCACAAAAAGATAAAATTTTGACTTTTTTCCTATCTCATTCATCAGGTATTTTTTATCTTTTGTTATATCAAATGAAGAAATGGTGTTGTAGACAATCATTAATTGAGTCATGGTGTCAAATTCCTGCTGATTTATACATCTAAAACAGTCTACTCGAAATTGTTGAGGCACGGGGCTTTGCTTACAACATTCAACTAATTTTTCTATAGATAAAGTATCCTGGTCACAGCATTTATAATAAGGCGGTTTAATTATCTGGAAACAACTGTTTAAGTTATATGTTGAATCGATAGATAAATTAAGTAGGCTCAATTCATCAATTTCCTGACTCTTCAATGCTAAGTTGGAGGTCAATAAACAGAGGAAAAGAATGAATCGCGAGGCGTTTGTCATTGTATCGCAGCTGTTTTAGTTAGAACCAATTTTTAAGTTTTCAGATAACCATTCATCAAGTTTTCCTTCTTCATCGCTTTTGATAAGCTTTTCCATTTTCTTATCCCTTTTAATGTCCTTGTTTGCCTTATAAACTGCTATCATTTCATGTAAAGCGAATTTGTGTTTGGCACGCATGTCTTTTGAATAGTTATTCTCCAAAACATACCGCGCTGAAGTCGCCATATATAAGATCAACATGCCTTTGTTCTTCTTCTCAAAGTCCATGATCGTTGGGTTTATTTCTACATTCACACTTGGACTTCCATTTACCCATTGAAGTACAAATGCAAACACTTTTTGATGCTTCTCTTCCTGTTCGTACAGCGGTGTTTCTTTGAGCCATTTTGCTGCCTCAATAATGTCTTTTTCATAACGAGGATAATCTGCTGCCGATTTTAATTCGTAATCTTTGGGGACCTCAAATGATTGACTAAAAGCAGGTACAATTGTTAATGTAAATAATGTAATAAGGAACAAGGATGA
>DASUVL010000940.1:0-15454 GCA_036379015.1 Niastella sp. | reverse complement strand
TATTAATATTTGATGAAGCCACTTCATCGCTTGATTCATTAACCGAAGAAGAAATTACCAATACGATAAAAGACATCTCATCACAACGTAATCAGATCTCGATCCTGATCGCCCACCGCTTATCGACCATAATGCATGCCGACCGCATTTATGTGCTGGAAAAAGGCGATATCGTTGAAACAGGCAGCCACGAAAGCCTGCTTGAAGAAAAAGGATTGTATTATGCCATGTGGCGTCAGCAGATCGGTGAACGTAAAAAAATGGCTGCAACAGCTTAATTCCCCCAGTCTTCGCCAGCTGGCGGAGAGCAAAAAGTATTCATTGTAACTGGCTACCGTTTTCCGGTAGCCAGTTTTTTCTTAGTTATACAGTGTGTTTTGGGGGTTTCCTTTTAAACCCTGCCAACCCTCCCGACACGTCGGGATCGGGACAGGCTTACCAACCTTTCAACTTACCAACCTGCTTTCGTACCTTCGCGGCTCATCAATTAAGTGCGTAATGCCCGCTTCCAAAAAACCCAATTTCCTCTGGAGCATATTAACCAGTCGCTGTCCTCGTTGTCGCAGGGGACGTATGTTCAAGAATAGTAATCCCTGGAGACTGAAAAAAGTATTTGATATGCCCACCCATTGCGAAGAATGTGGCCAGCAATTTGAGCTGGAAGTAGGCTTTTGGTATGGCACCGGGTATGTTAGCTATGCATTGTCAGTAGCCATGTCGCTAACTTATTTTGTTGCCTGGTATGTATTGATAGGCATGTCTACAAAAGACAACAGGTTCTTCTGGTGGTTGGGTTCCAATATTGGTTTATTGATCTTTTTACAACCCTGGCTTATGCGTGTGAGCCGGGTGATATACCTGTATTTCTTTGTGCGCTACGATCCCGATTATAAAAACACCCAGTCAAAGAAATTCGATTATGAAACCGGTTCATACTACGAAAGCAATGAGGCACAGCCATAAACACGAGTGATCATTCATTTACCTGAAAAATAAGACCAACGGGGGTGTATCAAAGTATGATACGCCCTCTTTTTATTCAGGTACCTGTATAAGGATTATGTATGTCTTATTGACAATACATATTCCAAATTGTTCCTTATGCATTACCATGTTCCCACATGGTTGATCAGTTATAGGAACAATATGCGAAATCGCAGGAACAGAAACCGTAATTCTACTTTATTGCTAGATGAGTTTAGCATTAGATTTGTAAACTTCCATTCTTATTAAAAAAAAGCAATATAAATTGATGAAAAAACGCTTCCTGCTGTTATGGATGTCTCCCTTATCCGTATTTGCTCAAAAAAATGCAGTTCAATATGTAAATCCACTGATCGGCACGCAACGTATGGGACATACGTTCCCGGGTGCTACCGTACCGTTCGGCATGGTGCAACTAAGCCCTGATACTGATACCATACCCTATGAAATGAATGGGAAATACAATCCGGATGTATATAAATATTGCGCTGGTTACCAGTACGACGATAAAACCATTGTAGGGTTCAGCCATACCCACTTCAGCGGAACCGGTCACAGCGACCTGGGCGATTTTTTAATTATGCCTACAACAGGCGCCCTGCAATTGAACCCCGGTACCGCAACCGATACAAAAAGCGGTTTCCGGTCGGCTTATTCGCATGCCAATGAAAAAGCCGAAGCCGGTTATTATAAAGTACAATTAGATGATGATAATATAACAGCAGAGCTAACCGCCTCCACCCGGGTAGGATTTCATCAATACACCTTTCCGCAAACGAGCGATGCACATATCATTCTCGATTTAATGCATGGCATTTATAATTATGATGATAAAAACGTATGGACCTTTATCCGGGTCGAAAACGACACCCTGGTTACGGGCTATCGCCAAACCAATGGCTGGGGACGCACGCGCACGGTTTATTTTGCCATGACATTTTCAAAGCCGTTTAAGGAATATGGCTGTAAAGACTTCAGCAAAAAACAGGTGTACCGTGGCTTCTGGCGTAAGTTCGATCAGTCAAAGAACTTCCCTGACCTGGCAGGTAAGCAATTGCGTATGTACTTCAACTTTAATGCAGAAGCAGGCGAAAAAATAAAGGTCAAAATGGCGCTGTCGCCTGTAAGCACAGAAGGCGCTTTATTAAACCTGAAAACTGAGATCCCCCATTGGAATTTTGAGCAAACAAAAGCAGCAGCACAAACCGCCTGGAATACAGAATTAAGCAAGATCACCATTGAAGCATCTGAAGCCGAAAAGCAAAATTTCTATACGGCTATGTACCATGCTTTCCTGGGACCCACCGTATTTATGGATGTAGATCATAAGTATAAAGGGCTCGATCAGAATATTCATACAGCCGGCAATTTCACCAATTACACCACCTTTTCTTTGTGGGATACATACAGGGCGCTGCATCCGTTTTTTAACCTTATGCAACCGGCTCGTAATGGCGATATGATCAATAGCATGCTGGCACATTATGACCAAAGCGTATTAAAGATGCTGCCCATCTGGAGCCATTACAGCAACGACAACTGGTGTATGAGCGGTTATCACAGTGTATCGGTGATTGCAGATGCCATTATCAAAGGCAATAGATCATTTGATGCTGCCCATGCGCTGGAAGCCTGTGTCACAACGGCTTTCCATAAAAATTATGAAGGTATTGGTAGTTATATGGAGAAAGGTTATATCCCCGATGAAAAACTGGGCACCTCCGCTTCCACCACGCTCGAATATGCTTATGATGACTGGAGTATTGCGCAGGCTGCCCGAATGCTCGGTCGTTCAGAGCTGTATGAATTATTTATAAACCGCTCGGCAAATTATAAAAACGTGTATGATGCTACTGTAGGTTTTATGCGTGCCCGTAAAGAAGATGGCAGTTTTAAGGACGGGTTCGATCCGCTGAGCACGCACGGACAGGGTTTCATAGAAGGCAATACCTGGAACTACAGCTTTTTTGTACCCCAGGACCCCGGGGGGCTTATAACACTGATGGGCGGTAAAAAGAAATTCAGCGCCAAACTAGACTCATTGTTCACCATGTACCTGCCCGATAAATATTTTGCCGAAACAGAAGATATTACGCGGGATGGGATTATTGGTAATTACGTTCACGGTAACGAACCGGCCCACCATGTAGCCTATCTGTATAATTTTGCCGGTCAGCCCTGGAAAACACAGCAGCGGGTAAGAATGATCCTGAAAAATCAATATAAACCGGCGCCTGATGGGTTAGGTGGTAATGATGATTGTGGTCAAATGAGCGCCTGGTATCTTTTTTCTACTCTTGGCTTTTATCCGGTAGCGCCCGGGTCGGCAACGTACCAGTTAGGAAGTCCGGCGATCAATAAAGCAGTTTTACAACTCGAAAACGGAAAAACTTTCACTGTTGAAGCCAGTAACCAAAGCGATAAAAATGTGTATGTGCAAAAGGTATTGCTCAACGGCAAACAGCTGGAGCAACCGGTAATCAGCCATGAAGAGATTATGCAGGGCGGTACATTGGTTTTCTTTATGACAGATAAACCCAAAAAGTAAGTGAAGTTTAAAACCTGTATTTCATTATCACAACTTGTCCCGACATTGTCGGGATTAGCCATTATCTTCTTTGGGTCGTAAAATATCAAACAGGTTCGAACGGGTTAATTCTTCCATATCACTCAGGGCCACTTCGAGGGCCCGGGTGCTAAGGAAGATCTCCAGCAAAGACAAGATCAGGGAAACAACAAAAGCTATAATGCTCAGGGCGAAAATAACATAAGCAGCCGCGTTCCAGTTCTTGAATATGCAGAACATACAAACTACACAAAATATAAAACTCACAACCCCGAATGCCTGCATAGATCGAATAAGTCGAATGCGTTGGCGCAGGTTACGGATCTGTTCAACTATATGTTTCTGATCAGGATTTGTCTGGTATTTTTCATGCAACGACCGTATAAGCGAAGCCATTGCCAGGAACCGGTTGGTATAAGCCAGCATCAGCAATGAAATAGCCGGAAACAGTAAAGCCGGTGTAGTAATGGACAGTTCCATATTCAGTATGTTTTGAGATTGCGGGATAGCGGTGAAAGTACCTGGTTTAAAACTAAAGCCGGAACAGGTTCCGGCTTTAATGTTATGTTTATGGGTTAGTAAGTAACATTATTAAACGATAAAATGTAAATATTATTTTGTTGGGCTATTTTTTCAGGATTACCGTAAACACCGAGCCCTTTCCTATTTCACTTTCACAGGTGATACGGCCGTTTATTTCTTCAACGATCCTTTTTACAATAGACAGGCCCAGGCCGTTAGAAGATTCTCCATCCGTAGGCCGTGAAGATATCTTACTGTACTTCGAAAACAAATAAGGCAATTCTTCTTTTTCAATACCCACACCTTCATCGCGGATCTTTATGCTGATGTTATCCTGCTCATCGCTGATGCTCATCCATACGTTTTTACCGGGCGACGTATATTTAATAGCGTTCGATAGCAGGTTTTCACAAATACGGCTAATCAGGAACCTGTCGCTTAAAATAAACAGCTTCTTACCAGAAAAGTCTGTATGCAGCCTGATATTCTTTTTGGCGGCCATCGGTTTAAAGTTGTCAATCACTTCTTCAGTGAAAGCCTTCAGGTCAAACTTTTCCAACTGCATTTTATGATTACCAATATCTTCCCGCTCCACATCCAGTATTTGCCTTATCAATCGTTCGCCATAGAGGCCGGCCTGCACAATACGGCTCATGGCTTTTTGCTGTTCTTCCGTTAACCGGTTTGCATCGTTTTGTAATACCTGCCCCCATATCTGTATCGTAGCAAAAGGCGTATTCAAATCATGTGATACAATACTGATGAGCGAATTCTTCTCGTAATTTAATTCGGAAAGTTTTTCATTTTGTTGTACGATCAGGTCGTTGGTCGCCTGCAACCGCCGGTGTGCATTGCGCTTGATCACAAACCCAATGGCAATTAATATCCCAATGATAGCCAGCGCAACCGATACCAGCGTAAGCTCTCTTGTGCGAAGGGTTTCTTTCTCTACCTTCTCCTGCAACAATTTATTTTCTGCTTCCCGTTCACTGGCATGAAATCGCTCCTGCAGGGCGGCAATTGACTTATAAGTATCGCTATGCAGTATGGCCGTATCCAGCGAATACCACTTTTTTATGTACTTATATGCTTTGTTGTAGTTACCCCGGTACTCGGCCAGCTTGGCAAGTATGGAATAGCTATCTGCTTCCTTGCTTTTCGATTCTAACCGTTGCGCCATCTCCATGGCGCTTTGTGCATATATAGTAGCAGAATCAAACTGATGCTTTTCTATATATACATCGGCCAGGTTCAACCTGGCCACCCATATCCCATTCAAATCACTTTCCCCGGTATGTTTAACAAGGTTCTGTCTGAAATAGGGAAGGGCTTCATCATACTTCTTTTCCTTGAAAAATAAATTGCCGATGTTGTTGTAGGTATTCGCCAAACTAATTCGTCCCTGCCGCTCTAATGATCTACCCAGTTGTACAGCCTTTTCCAATAAAAAATGCGAGCTGTCGTATTGCTTTAACTGCGTGTATATAACCGCCAGGTTGTTATAGGTATTTATGAGGGAGGGTATCTTTCCATCCAGTTCCGACATACGGGCACACTGCAAATAGAATTCTTTTGCCTTTTCAGGCTCCCTGATGGCGAAATAGGCTATGGCCAGATCGCTTAACGCCGCCATTTCATATTCCGGTGCATGAATCGATCGCGCCGCCTGTAGCGATTGCAAATAATATTCAATGGCCTTTTCGTAATTATTGCTCAGGTCTTCATATATACCTTTTAGTCGCAGCGATAATACGCTGCCCTTATTGTATTGCAGGAGATCTGCTTCTTTAGAAATGTAATCAGCGTAATAATGAATGGAGTCTATCTTGTCTTCAGAGAAATCAAGACAACGGTCGTACAAGCCTTTCAATTGAGTTGTATCAACCTGTGCAGATGAACATAAGCAAGTAATCAGGGCCCCTAAAAGCAGATAGTATTTCAACGGTATCGACAAATTGTACTACCAAATTAAGGGTTTTTACTTATTATGTCAACCCTTGTTGCCAGAACCTTGTGAATTACTTTAGGAACCCATAGCAGAATATACAGTACAGGTATTATTCGATCAGCTTATTTTTCAAAGCAAACTTCACCAACCCTACGGTATTGTTTACGCCCAGTTTGGCGATCAGGTTCTTGCGGTGGGTTTCTACCGTGCTTACACTTAGGAAAAGTTTTTTGGCAATTTCTGAATTACTATACTCTTTGCAGATAAGGGTAAGGACTTCTATTTCCCGTTTTGATAAAATTTCATCTACCTTTTTATCTTCAATGGTAACTGTATTTCTGAAATCCTGGTTGGTATCCAGAATATTGATCTCCTTACTGAAATATTTACCGCCCTCTGCTACTGTTTCCAACGCTTTGGTGAGCTCAGTAATGTTGGTATTTTTCAACAGGTAACCCTGTATCTCGTATTTCAGCAGCCTGTGAATATAGCGCGTACCGCGCATAATGGTAAGGTAAAGTATCTTCAGCGATGGTTGAATTTCGCGGATCTTTTGCAGCAGTTCTTCTTCGCCAATATCTGGTAAATGAACATCCAATAGCAGAATATCAATTTCCTTATTCGGCAGCTGGTTCAACAAACTTTCCCCCGTAAAAGCTGAACCTATTACCTCAATGCCGGGTTGCTTGTTTAACAATAACACCAGGCCCTCAAGGTATAATTCATGGTCATCTGTTATAAAAACCTTCAACATAGTCAAATTTAAGGATCGGCTAGTTTTCAGGATTAATGGTTATTGTACCGATCCACGGCAAATTAAAACTATTTACAGTAGGATAACAAAAACGGTTCCAATCCATTTTAAATATCCTGCACAATGGTAAAAGACAGTAAAGTCAAATACCCCTACTGCCTGCCTCCCACTATGAACATAATATTATCGATCCACATTATTTAGCAAGTTTTAGCAAACAAGGTCCGTTCCGGTTGCTGCATTCACCCCCGGAAAATATAAAAGCCTCCCGACAAAAGTCGGGAAGCTCCCATTATACGGATTAAATTTTCTACGTCATCGTGTCTTCAGCATGGGTCGTACCTGTTGGGTAGTGCCATTTTGGAAACGGGCGTAATAAACACCCAATGGCAACCCATACCCTTGAAAGGTTACAGTATAGGTACCGGATGTATATTCTTTGTCAGTAAGTGTCTTAATGACTCTTCCCATTGTATCCATCACCTGCACCAATGTATGGCCGCCTTTTGTATTAAAGGTAATGGACGTATTTTCAACAAAGGGATTCGGATAGTTAATAACCAGCTGATCCCCATCGCCTCGTATCACATCATCAACGCCGGTGCTACCGCAGGCAGCATTTACACATAACGGAAGATTCTGGAAATTCTTAAGCATAATGGTTTGCAGGTCGGTATCATTTACGCAGAACCATTGCTTCAGTATAGAAGCATAAATACTTCGGAAATCATATTGATAAGGCACGTTATCATTGCCTCCGGCGCCGGAAGGAATGTCAGGATTGGTTCCAAAGATACCAGACCGTACGTTCTTTCCAAACACGAATACCGGGGCAGCGGCGCCATGGTCGGTACCCAAACTTGAGTTGGATTTTATACGACGACCGAATTCTGAGAAGGTCATGCCAATTACCCGGTCTTCAACCCCCAGTCCTTTCAGATCGTCCATAAAAGTTTTAATAGCATCCGATACCCGGGCCATCAATTTGGCGTGCGTACCTATTGAAGTGTCGGCAGCCTCAGCCTGACTTGAATGCGTATCAAAACCGCCGGTACTCACCATATACACCCTGGTCTTTAATCCGCCTTTCACCAACCGGGCTACAATACGTAATTGTTGCGCCAGGTCATTATTGCTGGGGTAATTACCCTGTGAAGTAACTCTTGCCGCAGCAGCCTTGATAACATCTGAATATTGTTCCGTTTGGCTCATGATCATTCTGATATAAGTCAGTTCCTTACCCCAGGGCATATTGGGCACCGGGTCGGTAATGTTATCGAGAAAGTTGTAGAAACTTTCAGGGTTGCTGATGGTCATCCCCATAGGGAATGATGGTCCCTGCAAGGCCAGGGATGCTACTGACCCGATCTGTATTGCCAGGGGATCGGGCATTTGCGGTGTAGGATATCCGTTGGGGAAGTTTGGATATTCAACATTCAGGTACCGGCCTATCCAACCGGTGTTAACTACCTGCTCCGAATCGGAAGCACTCATCCAGATATCGGTTGCCCTGAAGTGTGAGAAGTTAGGATGTTCATAACCCACGGCCTGTACAATGGCTAATTTCTTTTCATTATACAGTGTCTGCAAACCCGTCATGCTGGGATGCAATCCGGTTTTTGAAGTGCCGTTTAACGGAAGTATCTTATTCTGCTTGATCGCAATATTTGCACGGGCATTATAATAGTTTGAATACGTTTCAATAGGGATTACCATGTTCAATCCATCGTTACCGCCGTTTAGCTGTATCATCACCAATACTTTATCGGTATCGGTGGCAGTACCCATCAGGGCTTGTACCAATGGTGATGCATTTGTAAAGGCTTTTACGGAAAAACCGTTCAATAAGGCGGGCAGCGTAACAGATGCTGGTATTGTTTTTTTGAAAAAGTCTCTGCGCTTCATAAGATCGGTTTGAAAGTTAAGCTAATTGGTACTCGGCAAGGCCTAATAAATATTTGTAGAACGGTTGCAGGCGGTTATATACTGTAGTATATCCAGCCATATTGTCTGGTTCTCCAATATACGTTAACCAGGCATTGGTCCAGTAATTATCATCGTATTGGCCGGCGAGCAATATATCTGTTTTGATCCTTGCCTTCGTTGTAGCGGTAACCGGAACACGGTACAATACATCCAACACGGCATCGATGAACGTATCCAGATTGAGGATCGTCGATCTGGGAAAACTATTTTTAGTAAAGTTCACCGGGTCAATTATCAGCTTAAAATTACTACGGGTATATCCTGTAGTGATCAACACGTCAATAAACTTTACGCGCTTGATTATGGTATCACTGTTGATCCACATTTCGTAGAACATGGGCATCTGGTAATAAGCAGGCCATCCCGATACACTGGGTGGGTCAAAAAGATTTTGTTGCATCGATACCGCCTCATTGCGCAGGTAATCCCACATGCCATATTGAGTGGCATAATCGGCACTGTCTGGGAACAACACGCCAAACTCCCGCACCATCATCACCATCATTTCGATGGGGCTTTTAATAAGACAACCCTGGTTAAGCTCATGGAAGAAGTGGTCGCTTTTTAATAAGGTAGCCAGCACTGGTTTAATTTCCCAGCCACCATCGCGGAATTGCTGGGCCAGTGGTTTTATAACGGTGGTGATTGTATCAGGTTCAATAGTGTAATAACAAAACCATGTATACAGCTTTTTTACAATGAATTCAGAAACTTCAACAGATTTACTGAAGATCATATTAATCAGATCATTCAGCTCGGCATCACCGGCAGTAGCATCGCTGCGGCCGGCAATAACGGTTCCGTTAAAAAATGAAGAGAATGTTTTACTGTTCCTGTCGTGCGCTTCCGGTTTGAAGTATACCGATTCATCTTCACCGGCTTTATCCTTTATACGCCAGCCGGTCAATACCCGGGCAGCTGCTTTTACATCATCTTCGGTATAATTGGGATTGTTTTCTTTACCCAGGGTAAACAACTCCTGTAACTCACGGGCATAGTTTTCATCGGGCGCCGTATTGGTATTCAGGTAGCCGTTGAGGTAACGCAGCATAGCAACGTTAAGCGTCATATCCTTCACCAGCGTTTTAAAATTACCAACAGCGCTTTGCCGAAGCAGGGTATTATAACGGTAACCATACGTACCCTTCTCATACTCGATTGTTTCAGTTGAAAAATGATTATGCCAGAACAGGGTCATTTTCTCCTGTATGTTCCTATCCTGGTTGATCATTGTACCGATCCACCATGATTTCAGCGAATTCACCCGCTTGCCATTGGCTGTACCATCTGTTGAAATGCTGTTCACCCAGGTGGTTCCCGGTGCTACCGCAATATCGCCGTCGGCGGCATCAATGTCGGTATTGTCGTAATTTTTTAAGGGTGGTGCTGGCAAACCTGTAGGTACGTTCAACAATTCATCAACCGCCGCTGAAGGCGTCATGGCAAGAAAATGAGCAATGTCTGCTGGTTTGGCACCGAACATGGTGCGCTTTAATAAATGTGCAACTTCTCTTGTAGTCCAGTTACCTGTGTAAGGTGTTAATCCGGCGTAAATTTGACGCAAGCCTGCATAGGGCTTTGAAGAAGGAGCGTGAGCTTTTCTCTTCAGCGTGAAGAATTCTCTTCTATCCATAAGGTTGATTTTGGTGGATTACTTCAAGTAGCCGGCCTTTGACTATTTGAAGAAATCCAATTATGGCAGTGACTGAACAAAAATGCTGCCACTTGATGAATTGGGGATAATTGACGTACATTTTCATTATGCGTCGTACAATTACGAGCATAAAAAAAGCTGCCTATTAATGATAAGCAGCTTTCTATATAACAGCGATTTTTACTAATTAATATTTTCTATAATTCCTGCTATTCCCTGGCCACCGCCAACACATGCCGTAACAATACCATACTTCTTGTTCAGCCGTTTCATATCATGCGTAATTTGTATCGTTAACTTACAACCGGTACAACCTAACGGATGTCCGAGGGCAATAGCGCCGCCGTTTATGTTTACAATATCAGGGTTCATTCCCAGCGTACGGATAACCGCCAGCGCCTGCGATGCAAAAGCTTCGTTCAATTCTACCAGGTCTATTTGGCCAAGGCTCATTGATGCTTGCTTTAATGCTTTTGGCACTGCTTCAACCGGACCAATACCCATGAGACGTGGGTTTACTCCCGCTGATGCACAGGCTACCAGCCGGGCAATTGGTTTTAATCCCAGTTCATTCACCATTCTTTCGCTCATCACAATTACAAAGGCGGCGCCATCACTGGTTTGCGATGAATTACCGGCTGTCACTGTTCCGCTGGCAGCAAATACAGGTTTCAATTTATTTAATACATCAATGCTGGTATCTTTCCGGGGACCTTCGTCGGTATCAACTACATAGCTCCTGGTTTTCTTTTTATTTTTTTCATCCAGGTATACCTCTTCAACGGTGATGGGTAGGATGCCGTTTTTAAAGTAACCATTTGAAATAGCATTGATGGCTTTCATGTGCGATTGATAGGAGAACACATCCTGATCTTCGCGATTTACATCATATTCTTTGGCTACGGCTTCCGCTGTTAAACCCATGCTCAGGTAATAATCCGGTTCATCTTTCGCAATAGAATAGGCCGGTACGGTTTTCCAACCAGCGGTTGGTACCAGGCTCATGCTTTCGGTACCACCGGCAATAATACATTCAGCCATGCCGCTGCGGATCTTTGCAGTAGCGATAGCAATGGTCTCTAACCCCGATGCACAGTACCGGTTTACAGTAGCCCCGGGCGTATCATAACCCAATGCTCTTGCGGCAATGATCCTGCCCACCTGTAAGCCCTGCTCGGCTTCCGGAACCGCGTTCCCTACAATTACATCATCCACCCGTTTTGGATCCAGTTGCGGAACAGAAGCCATCAGCCCCTTGATCACATCAACGGCCAGGTCATCGGGCCGGTAAAACCTGAACCCACCACGTTTGGCTTTTCCTACTGCAGTGCGATAACCTGCTACTATATACGCTTCCATATATAAAGTTTGTGCCCCCTGCCCCCTAAAGGGGAAAGAAAGCATGTTAAAATTATATTTACAGACGATCTTTCAAGTAAAGTATGCAATCAAAATTTTGTGCTTTTCCATGGCTTTCTGATACCAGCTCCACCACGCTTATCGCCGTTCCTTGCGTCGCACACTTCAACTTCTTCAACTCTATGCTGCAGCCACCAACTTCCAACTTTGCCAATTGCAAATTGCCAATTGTCTATTGGTCATTGGTTGTTTATGCAACTTTCTATACCAAAATTAAGGATTGGGGAGGGGAAAACCAAATACCTGCCCCCCAGCCTCCTAAAGGGGGTGATTAACGGAAATTTCACTTGCTATTACGCTGTAATTTGACAAATTTTACCTGAAATATCTTCTTACCTGATCCTATTCTTATCAATTAATTATAATGTATATAAGGAATATCGCCAGCCCCTTTCTGTTATTGCTGCTTCTGCTGTCCTTTTCTGTTTGCTATTCAAACGACGGTGCTTTTCGGGCAGCAGGCAATCAATTAATTCCGATGTATGAAACAGATATTTCTGTAAAAAAAGAGATCCTGACCATTAACAGGATCAGTTCCGGAAAAGCGGCAATAACAGTTTATTATGAATTCTTCAATCCAAAATCAAATAAGGAACTGGAAGTAGGCTTTGAAGCAACATCACCCCAGGGAGATGTTAGTATGCGACCTGTAAATGGGCAGCATCCATACATCACCCGGTTTACTGTAAATATGAATGGTGAATCAATTCCTTTTAAGGTGTCTATTGTTAGCGATAGTCTGTATTACAATAAGGGAAAATTTAAATCAAAAACACTTGTCCAGGCAAATAAGGAAAGCACCGAGAATGATGTGGTTGACTTTTTTTATGTTTACCATTTTAAGGCGCTATTCAAACCGGGAATAAATATCGTTATACATACATACATCGTTGATCTTTCTTCCTCTGTATATGAGAACTATGCACTTGAATATATACTTACAGCTGCCGGGCGATGGGCAAACCGCCAAATTGATGATTTCACCTTACAAATAAATATGGGTGAATGTCAGGACCTAAGTATTCAGAATACCTTTTTTTCAAACGCATCTGAATGGCAGATACCAGAGACAACTAAAAGCATTGCAATAAAAAAGAAGAATAAGAATGAAACAGATAAGTCTGAATTTTTAATACGCAAAGGAATACTGGTATTTCAAAAGCAGAATTTCAAACCAATAGGTCAGTTA
This sequence comes from Niastella sp., assembly GCA_036379015.1. GTDB lineage: Bacteria > Bacteroidota > Bacteroidia > Chitinophagales > Chitinophagaceae > Niastella. The sequence continues at coordinate 2,432 of DASUVL010000940.1, read as the reverse complement.
TATATACATTCTTTCAACTTTTACTTTTATAATGGCCCGGAAGATATTAATACGTATGATGGCCTTTTTAATTACAAGCGTGAAGGTTTGCCATTTTCTATTGAAGATCAGGATGGCATAAAGAAGCCGGCCAATGAGCTTTCAAAAAAGATATTGAAAAACCTGCCCTTTGCAAGAAGGGGTTATATTTTCAAATCGCCCGAACTACAAGCCTATTTTGAGAAGCAACCCTGGTATAAAAAAGATGAAAAATATGAACCTGTGCTTGCCGGGTTAACACAAAAGGAACAGGCATGGTTAAACAAGTTGTGATTGCCCCTTCTGGGCAGTAAACGGGTTTTAACTATCTTCGCACCGAATTATGTATAACTTACTTCGCCGCCTGTTGTTTTGTTTTCCCACTGAAACGGTCCATCATTTTTCGATGAACATGATGAAACTGGGCTGTTCCCTGGGCGCCATCCGCAAAACCATTTCAACCCAATATGCGCCATCCAATGGCTCGTTATCTAAAGAACTGTTCGGTCTCCGGTTTAAGAATCCGGTGGGACTGGCTGCAGGGTTCGACAAAAATGCCCTGTACCTTACCGAGCTGGAAGCCCTTGGTTTTGGCTTTGTTGAAATTGGTACGGTAACGCCCAAACCTCAGGCCGGCAATGATAAACCCCGGTTATTCCGTTTGCCTAAAGACAAGGCCCTCGTTAACCGGATGGGCTTTAACAACGACGGTGTACAGGTAGTAGCACAACGCCTGAAAGACTGGCAGGAGAAGCAATTGGCAATCGGTAAAACGCAAGATGTCGACAATAGTAGTTCAGTCGCAAACGCAGGTTCCCATTCACCATTGACCATTGACCATTCACGCCTCATCATCGGCGGCAACATCGGTAAAAATAAAGTTACCCCAAATGAAGATGCCTGGAAAGATTATGAGATCTGCTTTCGCGCCTTATTTGATTGCGTTGATTATTTTGTAGTGAATGTAAGTTCGCCCAATACACCCGGGTTACGGGAATTACAGGAAAAAGATTCGCTCCGCAAAATTCTCTCGCATTTGCAAACCATAAACCAGCAGGAAAGCGGCATTGAAACAGGACGCAAACCCAAACCTATATTATTAAAAATAGCGCCCGATTTAACATGGCAGCAGATCGACGATGTAATTGACCTGGCCATGGAAATAAAATTAGACGGACTGGTAGCGACCAACACGACCATTAGCCGTGAGCTGTTGCAATCCACCAGTCAGGAACTACAAGCGATTGGCGCTGGTGGTTTAAGCGGCGCTCCTGTGCGCAAACGTTCTACTGAAATAGTAAAGTACATTCATCAAAAAACCAACGGACAAATACCGGTTATTGCATCAGGTGGTATTTTTACGGCAGCAGATGCCAAAGAAAAACTCGCCGCCGGTGCAGCCCTGGTACAGGTTTGGACAGGCTTTATATACGAAGGCCCTGCTATTGTAAAGAACATTTGCAAAGGGCTTTAATTCATATGTCAGAAACCCGACAAGCCGGAGCAAGTTCTGTAACATGTAATCTGTAACTACTTTCGGTTAAGCGGCAAATTTATTTAATATCAACTGAAACATTTAAGCCTCATTCCCTACTAATCAGGTACTGGTGCAAAACAGGGCATAACCATTGCATATTGCTCCTGAGCGTCCCCCGACTCATCGGGGTCGCTGAAGCTTTAGACGCTTGCGCCAGAGCTGCAGCGTCGGAGCACGGAGGCGCAAGCCGAAGGATTCATATTGTCTATTGGTTTTACAGCCTTATTTTTGCCCATCATTTTATTACCGACCACCATGGAACAATTGTTTACTGTAGATGCTTTTATCAGCTTATTAACCCTTACCGTACTGGAAATTGTGCTGGGTATAGACAACGTGATCTTCGTTTCCATTTTAATGGGCCGTTTAGATAAAAACCAGCAATTGAAGGCCCGCCGTATCTGGATGATCGCCGGCATTGCCGTTCGTATCTGTTTATTAATGGTTATCGGCTGGCTGGTACTCAATGGCAATAAAGAATTATTTGGTTTCAACTGGCGGGGTAACCACTTCCCTTTTAACCTGCGCAATATAATCATGCTGGCCGGCGGGTTGTTCCTCTTATATAAAACCGTAAAAGAAATACATCATAAACTCGAAGGAGATGAAAGCATGTATGAGAGCAATACAAAGAAAGCTTCCTTTGGCGCAATTATAGCTCAGATCATTGTCATTGATATGGTTTTCTCATTCGATAGTATCATCACCGCTGTTGGCCTCGCGCGGCTTGTTCCCGTCATGATCACTGCTGTGATCATTGCCATGATCATCATGTTCTTCTTTTCTGATAAAATTGCCAATTTCATACATAAACACCCCACCCTCAAAATGCTGGCCCTGGCGTTTTTATTAATGGTTGGTTTCAGCCTGTTCTTTG
>DASUVL010000939.1:0-2477 GCA_036379015.1 Niastella sp. | reverse complement strand
AGGTTCAGGCCGCTGATGTTTTCGCTGCTGCTGTTCCTGATCGTTTTTCTGTAAACAGCAAGCCCAGTGGAATTCACCACTGTAATGAAATAGGTTTTTGAAGGGTTTAATCCATCTACAACGATCTTATGATCGAATGGGTTTGGATACAGGTTGATAACATTCGATGGATTATCCGGATCAGTAATGCCGGTAGACACTTCCCTTACCAACACAATACTATCAATAGCTGTTTGGGTAGTGAAGCAGGTATCGCTGGTTTTCATGCGAACAAAAACCTTATTATTGCCCAGGGTAAACGACGATGGGTTTATCGTTAAGGTGGCATTGGAACTTTGCTGTTGCAGAATATTGGTGAGCGACAGATCACCGGCAAACGTATATAATGGTGAGGTGCCACCGCCCTGTTTATTGATAGCTGTTACAACAACCGGTGTACTTAAATTGGTAATGATGGTAATATTGGCTTGCAGGCCAACTTTCGGTGTTGATAAGCCGATCACCGTGAAAGCGCTAGTGGTGGTAGTTGACTCTGCATTTTTGCTATAGGTAACAGTCAGCGTGTGATTACTGGGAGCCAGTGTGTCAATGTTGAATGCCACCTTACCTGCAATTACCGGAAGCGTTGCTGCATCCAGTTTGGCCGATACGGTGATATTTTCGGCAGTGGGCGGCAGGTTAAGGATCTCTATGGTTTGCACACCTTTTTTCTGGCAGTAGGAAGGTGCAAGAGTGCTTAATTGCGGTTTTGGCAGGGTATAAATAATACTGAACAGCCCTGCTGATTGGCTAACCGCCTGGTGGTCTGTGATCATTACAATACAGCTGTCTGAAGAGCCAACATTGGGCACCCTCCACATGTAATTGCCGCCGGGACCTACTGACGGGGCGAGAGAATCTATGGCCTTGTACGTTTTACCATTATCGATAGAGTAAAGCAATGCCACCGTGGCAAGTATTTGGTTGCCTTTCCATTTGATCAGGTAGGTGCTGCCTCCTTTTAATTGCTCGCCGTTTGCAGGATTGATAAGCTCCAGGTGTTTCGGTTGGAAATTGCTGTTGTTCAGCAATAATTCATGTCCACAGGAACCGGTGGAATGAATTATATCGAGGTCTCCATCCAGATCTATGTCCACAACTTCCGCATCGTAGGCCAACCCAAAGTAAGGAAGGGCAGGCGTATTCTCTTTATAAAAGAAATGACCCTGGCCATAATAATTACGGGTATGTGAACCGAAGGGTGCCTGGAAACCGAAAATGTCTGCGAATCCATCGCCATTAAAATCACCAATAGCAGCCTGGCTGTAACCTGTATTCTGAATATCTCTATAGATAAAACTTTCTCCATTGACATTTTCCAGCATGGAATTAGAGATTGCAAGATCCAGATCGCCGTCATTATCGATATCCAACCACTTTATAAATCCTGTACTGTAATTGGGTCTATTAGGATCTACCTCTACGAGTTTTCCTGTTTTATCATTTCTATAAATGCGCACGGCATTAGATCTGCCATTGCTTGAATTAGCATTCAACACCATGTCTGGATAGCCGTCTTTGTTATAATCAGCGAATTCCATATTGAAATTATCGCAACAATAAGTCGCGTCCTGGTATACCAGGTCGAAGGAAGCGCCATTCCATTTATAAACAGTATTCGGCGCTACCACCAGCTCAGTTTTACCATCCTTATCCAGGTCAACGAAAGTGGCTTTTCTTACTGTACTGCCACCCGGATAGCCATCATACACTTTTGCGAAGGTATTGCTGCCCTGATTCTTGTATATTTTCAGGGTACTTCCTGCAGTATCAGTTGCTGTAATATCTAGTAATCCATCATTGTCAAAGTCGGCCCATTTCCAGAACGGATTGGTGAATCCGGTTTTGCCCACGCTTACGTCAATATCAATTACCTGCGTTAGTTTGGCAACTGATCCCTTTGCCCAGCCCTGGCCTTTGAGAAGAGTCGATCCCCTATTAATGCAATTATCCATTATTGCTCCTGCAAATAGTATGTCGATGGCTCCGTCATTGTCAAAATCTGTTATTTCGACAGCACCGGCCTGGCCGAAGAAAATGGGAAGCGGATACGTAATAACGTTAAACTTGTCATTACCCATATTTTTTGCGATATAACTGTACCCGTTCAAATTGTTAGTAACAAAAACATCCAGCTTCCCATCTTTATTGATATCAACCCACCGAACCGGATTGCTGCTGGTCATATTGGTAATATCGATACGGGTAAAATTCCCGTTCCCGTTATTCTTGTAAATGCTGGCGGCATACCATGGAATGCCTATGCTACCGGTGCCACTCATCAGCAGGTCTGCATCCCCGTCATTATCATAATCTGCCCAATCGGTATAACCTTCCGTTGAAGTAGGAAGATTATGGGTAAGCGCTGAAAAATTATTATTGCCTGTATTGACGAACAATTCTGTTAAACCCACCCACACAGTAGGACTGTACACCTT
>DASUVL010000938.1:0-2438 GCA_036379015.1 Niastella sp. | reverse complement strand
AACCTGCCAGACAGGAGCGGCACTGACCTGCTGGTAAAGATCAGGAAAATGAACAAGCATGTAAAGATCGTCATGCTCACTAATAACGACCCTGGGGAATATTATGAAACATGCATGCGCCTTGGAGCCGACTACTATGTGGAGAAGTCTATGGGTTTTGACTCCATTACAGGCATAACAGATGAGGCCCTGGAAAGCCTTTCAAAACAAAAGTAAACTAGCTATGAACATGAGTGACGGATTGCCACCTCTTGACCCTCAGGGAGGACAAGAATCGGTGTATTACGCAATCATTGACCAGGAAGGACGGATCCTTTCGATGAACGCGGCCATGAATAGTGAATTTGGCCCCGGAACCCCACGACAACTGGATCATTTTCAATCCCTGCTTTCAGAATGCGACCGGGAAGTATTCGATACCCTATTGACAAACACAACCGATCTTCAATCCTTTCCCATTAATCTGTACTCCTATGCCGTTCCTAAACAGCAGGCAGTTGTAAAATGGTCTTTTTTCCATCTTATATCCGGAAAGGAGGCCCACAGTTATATTCTTTGCGCCGGACACAGGAATGAACAGGCATTAGAAGCAGAAAGTGCCATCACCCTGCAACCAGATGCTACAACACCGAAAAACCCTAATACCGCCTTATCTGACCTGTTGCTTAAGATGCTGGACCATGAACGGCTGGTGATAGGCCAGGAACTACATGATAATGTGAACCAGCTGCTTTGTTCGGCCAAATTGCACCTCGACATGGTTCAGGTGTATAAAGATGAAAATCAAAAAGCAAAAAAAGTAACTATACAGTTGCTCAAGGAAGCGATAGATGAAATCAAAAAATTAGCGCGGGGCATGGTGTTGCAGAAATTACAAAAAGATACCCTACTCGAAAGTGTAAAAGCTTTCATTGAAGACTTCAAAACGATCCATAAAACAAATATTGTTTTTGGGATCCATCATATTAATGAAGAACTGATTTCCGACCATAAGAAGATCAACATTTACCGTATCCTGCAGGAACAATTCAGGAATATCACAGAGCACAGCAAAGCGAAAACCGTGGTTATGACCCTCGAAACCGATGACAGACATGTGGAGCTGATCATTGATGATGATGGCATCGGTTTCGATCCTAACCAACAGGTAGACGGCATTGGATTGATCAATATCAGAGAGCGGGTGAAACACCTGCATGGTCAATGTGAGATCATAACAGCGCCGGGTAAAGGCTGTCGCTTACACATTACGATTCCTCTTTGAAAACCAATAGAAGTACAGCGTGTAGAGCAACGATGTTGAATGACTACTGTACCACAATGCGACATCATTGCGTATTGTAATTTTGCAAAAGCTCCCCGACCCCGGTCGGGAAGCTTTTGTGCTTTATACCCATGTTAAAAGAAAAAAGTAATATTGTACCCCATGAAAGTATAAACCATAAAAGCAACAGCCATATGACAGCCATTTCACCCAAAGTACCTATTATAAGCGATTTTGCCGAAGTAAACGGCATCAACCTGTATTATGAAATATATGGAAAAGGAGATCCGCTCGTATTGTTACATGGCGGTGGTTCTACCATAGAGGTTACCTTCGGCAAAATAATACCGCATTTGGCCAACCGATATCAGGTAATAGCGGTTGAAGCACAAAATCACGGACGCAGCGGTTTCAGACCCGATCCGGAAACATTTAAGCAGGATGCAGCCGATGTAGCCGCGGTGTTACAACAACTTGGTATCAGCAAAGCCAGTTTCTTTGGATTTAGCAATGGCGGTCATACCTGTATTGAAATAGCGCTTCACCATCCGCAAATTATAAACAAACTGATCATTGCAGCAGCTCCCTATAAAAGAACTGGTTTCATACCCGGCTTTTTTGAAGCTATGGATAATGCCACCATGGAGAATATGCCGCAACCACTCAAAGAGGCATTTTTACAGGTAACGCCGGATAGCGCCAAACTGCAAACGATGTTTGAAAGGGACCGTAACAGGATGATCGCTTTTACAGACTGGACCGATGAGCAAATAAGGTCCATCACCGCTCCTACTCTGCTTATTAATGGCGATAATGATGTAATGACAGTTGAAAATACCATTGAAATGTACCGGTTACTACCCAATGGCCGGCTGGCCATTATACCGGGCATACATGGAAAATACATTGGCGAGCTCACTACATCGCATAGCGATAAAGATATTGCCCCTGCTCTACTGCTGATCGAAGAATTTATCAATAGTAAATAAAACAAAACGGGGAATGCTGAATCATCAATCAACATTCCCCGTTCGTTATAGAAAGAAAATTTCCTACTACAGGTTATTCTTTCGAATCACTTTTAGTAACAACTTTTGCATCGCGGGTATTCTTTTGTACAGCAATAGCGCCAAACAAGGCCAGTAAATAGGAGAAAGCATAATACCCTTTTTCG
>DASUVL010000937.1:0-4037 GCA_036379015.1 Niastella sp. | reverse complement strand
CGACGGCGGCCTTATAAAAGTGGCAGGCGGCGTGTCTGTCAGCGTATTGATATATACTTCAATATTGAGGTATTGCGGATTGGTAGTGCTATACGCAACAGCATCTTGAGCATTGTTCTTATTTAAACCATGGGCATCTTCCCAGTTGTCGGGCATGCCATCTTTATCTGTATCCAATGGAGCAGGTGCATTGAAAACGTTTCCAACCCCACCATTGGTAAATGGCAGATCAGATTCGCGGTACACGTAATAACCTTTGGTGCCGCGCGACCGTACTTCTTCTGCTAATAAAGAATCAACCTGATCGCGGCGGGGATAGCTGGCGCCCACACTATCAATGACCCACACATATGCCTGTTCGGCAGACAGCACAGGATTCGCTTGCGGATAGGGGAAAGCCTGGGTTTTAAAACCCTCGGCGCCAATGCCGGGATAACCGAGTGTATCGTAAGGAACCAGCGCACCATCTTCAATGCCATTTTGGTTGTTATCGAAATAATTACCGGCGCCGTATAAATAGAAAGTGCCGGTTCCACGGGAGAAAGGCGTCGTTTTAGAAGGCGGTGTAAGTGGTCCGCCCATGAAATAGTTGTTGATTATATTAACTTCAGAAACACCGGAGGAGCCACCCATAATATAGGCATCGGCCGACCAGCCGTAATTGAGGTTGTCGCCGAGGCGGTTACCATTACCCCAATCATATACAACGTTGTTTACAAATTCATTCACCCCTTTTACTTTGGGATTGCGGGTTTTGTTACTGATGTACAGGTTCCTGATCAAACTTACTTTACCACCATCAGGTGTTTGTATCAATCCGCCTGCAGAGTGATTATCGCGGTGCAGGCCCTGTGCAATGATGGAGTTTTGTATGGTGATGTTATCAGGGGCTGTGGCTTTGCCGTCCCAGTTTATGGAAAACACTTCATCCATGCCCCAGCTAAACGACATGTGATCAAAGATCATGTTGGCCCCATTGGCCAAACCCGATGCATCTTTACCAGAATTACCATTTGCGCCCAGCCGAATGCGCAAATAGCGACAAATAGTATTGCTGGCGCTGGTAAACGTTACCCGTTTACCGAAAAAAACAATGCCATCACCCGGCGCGGTTTGTCCGGCAATGGTAACATTGGCGGATACCACAATATCAGACGCCAGGTTTATAATACCTCCAACGGCAAAAACGACAATCCGGCCAGGTGTACTTACTGCTTCCCGAAACGAACCCGGACCGTTATCGTTCAAATTGGTAACTACATAAACTGTTGGAGTTGCAATACCGCGCGCTCCTGAGGCAAAGCGACCGAATCCGGTAGCACCTGGAAACGCAATAGTTTGAGCATGTAAAACAGAAAAGGAATAGAAGAATACAAAGGAAAGTACCGCAAAGGCAAATGCTTTACGTTGGCGTACAACAAATTTTCGCATGGCAATTAATTATGGAATGGTTGTTATTGGCAATCGTTTGGTGCGCACTGTTGTCAGTGTCTGCAATCGTGATCAATGTTAATTAATAACGGCTGTTGCATTGTCCTGCACCATCCTGAGGGATGCGTTTATTGGTAGGTTGTGGGTTAGGGTTGAAAATGTGATTTTTCTGCTTACAAGTGAGCTACCGGGTATGATAAGTGAAAGAATTCGAGTGATAGGTTATTTATTTGCGTTGTAAGCGTACAAATTGCTTTAATAAGTGAAGTTCCAGGAATTATAATTGAATTGCCAGGGATTATAGCATACTAACTGGCATTAACATACTTACAAGCATTTTAAGTAAACTGGTTAGCATTTTAAGTATACTAACAGGATTTTAAATTTAAGACAATTTACAGCCGTTGCAACACTTGCAAGGATAGCTTCCTTGCGTTTGTAAACAGTATGAAATAATACGAAACGTACCATTTCCGTACGAGAATGGGCGAAATGATATTAAAACGTACCATTCCCGTACGAAAATGGCCGAAATAATATTAAAACGTACCATTCCCGTACGAAAATGGCCAAAATAATATTAAAACGTACCATTTCTGTATGAAAATGGGCGAAATAATATTAAAACGTATCGTTTCCGTATGAAAATGGGCGAAATAATATTAAAACGTACCGTTTCCGTATGAGAATGGCTGAAATAATATTAAAACGTACGGTTTCCATACGAGAATGAGCCAAATAATATTAAACTTATCGATTCCGTATGAAAAAACGTCTTGCAGATAGATGAAACAATTCACCAGATTTGCTGGGCAGATTACAATTTTTAATGAGTGTTTTTTTTCGAAGAGAAGTTAACTAATTTTAGATAAGCCTTTGCTCTGGCTACTTTTTCCGGAAACAAGGTATGTTCCTTTGAAAGCTTGAGCGCAACCTCCTCTAATAAAGCCTTGTTGGCAGCTTTATTTGACTTAGGTGATATGGGTTGCTTTGCTTTCATATTATGAAATTAAGCATTATTTTTTAATAAAGAAAACCGAATCATACTTATTAATCGTTTTATACTCTTCAATAACGACTTGATTTTCATCATTTTTTATACCTCCCCAAAATTGATAATCTTGTAATAGCTGATTAAAATTCTTGTTCACAAAATTTTTATAAATATTGATCCTGCGATGAGCGTTTTTGCATGTTGGCGGAATACATTTCTTTTTACAATTTGGTCTACAGGTTTCCGGGTATGCAGTAGCGCTATCGCTCCCTTCCACCATCACCATAGCATCAGGGTAATTATTCAGAAAAAGAGGAATAGTGCTTAAAACCGTATTAAATACCTTATAATGATCGTCATTGTCTGAAATATCATCATCTTGAACTTTACCATTATCATGATTAAATGTTCCAAATCCCAGGTTGTAGGCTAACCTATCTTCTCTTCGGCCAATATATTCATATTCTACAACCTTTACAATCCGTCTTTTCCCTTCACTCACAAACAAATACCTCGTTCTTACTATTGATTGTTTATCAAGCTCCACAAATTCGTATACATTTTCCGAGTTAGTCATTCATTGAAATTTCGGTCGCATATATACGATAATTCTTTGAGATATATTTTATTTGATATATGTGGATTTGGTTTATGATTTAATTGTTGCAAATTTTGCATGTGTCTGCCTCGGATATTCTTGTAAATTCCATATTTATCACACCTTAGCACCCAATTATTCATTTTAATTGCAAATTATTTGCAATTAATTTTGCAAATTTCGGGAATGGGTCTAAATTAGTGGAATGAAGTCACCCCGAAGTATTGCAAAGGAAGGGTGGTTCTGTAACGGATTCTGAGGTGGACAGCAGGAGGGGCTTTTACCATTACTAACACTTAAAAGAAAGATTTGCATGACTAACCAACGCAGAAATGCATTGAAAAAATTGTTCGCTTCTGTTGCCGCAACAGTAGGTTTAGGATTATTTGCAAAGGCAGGAACAGCTACTCCGCAATCAACTGAAAAGGAAGTTTTTAATGTAACAGATGACCAGGATGTGCCCTTGTTCTCCGGCGCCACCAAATTCAAGGGAATGGTATTTATTGCAGGCAAAGGCGCCCATTTTGCGGGTGACATTAAAGCCCATACCGACCATGTATTGAAAGAACTGGAAAAAGAATTGCTGAAGGCCGGCTCCTCCATGGAAAAAGTGCTGAAGGTGAACGTATACCTCGATGATATTAAGGATTACAAGGAAATGAATGAAGTATATAAAGGGCGCTTTGGTAACAAGCCCCCCGTTCGTACAACTGTAGCAGTTGCCAAAGGCGGTGTGCCGGGCGATTCGCTGGTTGAAATGGACTGTATCGCTTATGTTTAGTCCGTACTTTTTTAGGTTAAGGTTCGATTATTTACCGTAGGGTCGCAGTTCTTTTTCCCTTATCACTGCGCCTCTGCGGTTATTAAACACTATTTATTTCCTATCCCGGCAGCCCGTTTCTGATAATACTGCATGAGCAGATAAGTTGATCCAACCAAACAGGTTCACCAAAAAACTAACTGTATGCAACGGAGAGCATTGCTTAAATTTTTTTCGCTATTCCCTATGGCCGG
>DASUVL010000936.1:0-3267 GCA_036379015.1 Niastella sp. | reverse complement strand
AGGTTTTGTACTTTTTTACATATTCCGAGGGGTTCATGCCAAACAGTTTATGGAATTGTATCCTGAAGTATTTGGGGTCATTAATGCCTACCGCAAAACATGCTTCATTAATATTGGTGTTGGTGCTGAGTAATAATAACGCTGCACGCCTTAGTCTGATATGTCGAATAAAAGCATTGACAGAGAGGCCTGATACGAGCCTGATCTTTTTATACAGACCGGAATGGCTCATGCCCATTTTTTGGGTGAATTCCTTTATGGTAAAGCCATCATTGTCAATTTCTTGATCAATAATGTTCATGCATCGATCCAGGAACTGGCGGTATTCTGCAGAAACCTTCACGGTGTTCTTTCTAAGGGTAACCGTATCCAAAAAATACTGCTGCAGCGTGTTTCTGCTTTTTAAAACATTAGCCAGCTTGGCCATTAAAAACGCCGCGTCAAAAGGCTTTGTGATATAATCTTCAGCGCCGCATTCAATACCTTTTAGTTTAGTATCTGAAGAAGTAGTGGCCGTTAAAAGGATTACTGGTATATGGCCCAATTCTGAATCAGCCTTTAACCTGCTGCAAAATTCTACGCCCGTAATGCCATTCATCACCACATCGCTGATGATAATATCCGGCATATATTTGAGCGCCATTTGTAAGCCCGCTTCCCCGCTTTCAGCCTCATATACCAGGTACATGCCGGTCAACAGGTGACGGAGATATTGCCGCATTTCGGCGTTATCATCTACTATTAATATAGCTTTTTTAACGGAAACCAGGTCGTCTGCCGCCGATATCGTTTTATCAATTTTATTACTTTCCGGTAAGGCATTTTCTACTTCATTGTTGCCAAGCAACTCTTCCAGCAAAGCAGGCGTTTTTGTCGCAAGTTGATGTGAAGCCCTTTCTCCCCGCAGGGTACGGTATGCCTGCAGGCTGATGGTGAACCTGGCGCCTTCCCCTATTTTACTTTCATACCGGATAGTGCCTTTATGTGCTTCTACAAATTGTTTTGCCAGGTACAAACCAATACCAAAACCTGAATGAGCAGTTTCCTGGTTGTTTTTGGCCTGGTAAAACTTTTCGAATAACCTGTTGCCGGTATTTTCTTCTATACCACAGCCGGTATCTGTAATGCTGACCTCTATGTTTTTTTCCTTTGGCAATATCTCCAGCATCACTTTTCCGCCATTTGGGGTGAATTTAAATGCGTTTGAAACCAGGTTAAATAAAACGATCTCTATTTTTTCCCGGTCGGCCAATATTTCAAAGGAAGCATCGGCGCCGGATAATTCATACTGTATATTATGGGCTTTTGCCTGTTGCAGAAAACAGATATATACATCATGGCAAAGCTCATACAAATTAACCGGGGTCTTTTTCAATTCACCCATTTCCGAATCTGTTTTCCTGAACAAAAGCAATTGGTCAACCAAACTCAGCAGGCGCCGGGCATTTCGATAAACAATATTCAGTTTTTCCGGCTCAGGCGTTTTTCCCGGTTCATTAAGCAATTCTTTTACAGGATTAATGATGAGGGTAAGGGGCGATCTGAATTCGTGGGATACATGGGTGAAGAAAGACAGCTTCTTTTCATTCAGTTCCTTTTCTTTTTCAGTTTCCATTTTTGCCAAAGCCATTTGATACTTTTGTTTTGTTTGCTGCGCTTTGTATTGTATGTAGATATATACCCCGGATACAAATGCTACCCCATATAAAAGCCAAGCCCATCTCGTTCTGTACCAGGGAGGCAATACCCTTATGAGCAACTTTTGTTCCTGTTTAAGCCAACGCCCTTCGGCATCGGTGGCTTTTACCCTGAATGTATACAAGCCTTCATTTAACCTGGTATAGTTAGCTGTTCTTGCTTTCCCTACATAGTTCCATGCTTTATCCCATCCCTCCAGGTAATAGGCATAATTAATTTTGTCGGGCGCTGTATAGTTAAGTGCAACATAGTCGATACTAAGCACCGCCTTGTTAAAAGGAAGTGTGATGGCTTCAATACGATCTTCGGTACGTTTGGCAATAAAAGAGGCATTTTCTTCTATTGGTGTATTAGTGACTTTTACACCTGTTAACCAAACCTGCACAGGATAAGAGGTGGTATAAATGCTGTCGGGATAGAAAAGATTAAATCCTTTGATACCACCAAATAAAAATTCGCCCGACTGCAGTTTCATCCCGGCATTGTAATTAAATTGATTGCTTTGCAATCCGTCTGATTGAGAGAAATTAGTGAAGCCCCTGGTTTGCGGATCAAATTTCGAAATGCCATTGAATGTGCTGATCCACAATTTACCCTGCTTGTCTTCAAGCATCGTTAAAATGGAATTGCTGCACAAACCTTCTGCTTCCGAATAACGAATGAACTGGCCGGTGCTTCTGTTAAATAACAACAGACCGCCCCCTTCGGTACCAATCCAGAACCGGCCCTGCCTGTCTTCAAGAATTGACCGTACCGGATTACCGATATGATATACCGTGTGTTTTTTTCCTTCTCTGTCAATTTTAACCAGTTTACTAAAATTGCCACTCCAAAAATTGCCCTGACTATCTTCGGCCAGCGTGATATAATTTGTAACCTGTTTATCAAACAGTTCAAACCGGCCAATATCCCTGTTGTACCAATATAACCGGCCATTATTACAGGTACTTGCCCAAAGCCTTTTTTGGGTGTCTTCGTATAAGAACCAGCCGTATTTATCTTCGATATTGGTATTGGGATCAATGCAGGCAAACCGTTCGAAAGAACGGGTAGCTTTATTATAGCGGTTAATGCCGCCGCCCCAGGTAGCTATCCACACATTATTTTGGTAATCGTTCAGAATGGAACAAACAAAATCGCTGCTTAGCGAATGTGCTGTTTTTTCCTGATGCTGAAAATTAGTATAAATATTTTTCAACCGGTTCCAGTAACTAATGCCTCCGCCATCTGTGCCAATCCAGAGACCCTGTTGCCGGTCTTCACAAAAAGACAGAATGAAATCATTGACAAGGCTATTGGTAATGAAGGGGTCACGACGTATGGTGCCGAACCTGTTTTTCCCGGGTTCTATAACATTGATGCCGCCACGCAAAGTGCCTATCCATTTGCGACCATCCTTATCCTGGTATATAGAGAATATCGCTTTACTGGTAAGAATGTCTCTGTTATCAGGCCTTACCAGCCGGGTAGCATCCATTTCGGGCAGATCGATGATGAAAACCCCGGCACCATCAGAAGCTACCCATAAACGATTTTCGTTGTCGAGGTGAAGGTCCGGTACCCTGCTGT
>DASUVL010000935.1:0-9160 GCA_036379015.1 Niastella sp. | reverse complement strand
TATCTGCAATGCGCAATCCCCCGGCCAGCCGCACGTCTCTTTCATTCCTGGTTGTATGCCATTGAACAGTTATAGCAGCTTTGGCATTAACACTGTTTACAAAACATTTTGAAACCAATTGGTAAGTTCCTGCAGGAAGGTATAATTGTTCCATGTCATAATAATCGGTGGAAGGATTTGCATTCGTTCTATAAAAAACCCTTTCGCCTGTGGCAACATTATAAATAGAAATACTTGGTCTTGTTAATTCGGCAGAGTCGTTATAAGCAGGATTTGCATAAGGACCAACAGATTGGTAGTGTGGCAGGTCTATGGTTACTGTAGCATTATCATCCTGGGGAAGCGTAATATTCGTTGAAATTAAAGGATGCGGATCATTGTTGCTGTTATTGCCGAATGCGGCACAATAAATACTATGCGGATCTATCGTTTGTTGATTATATAAATACTTGTGTGCTTCCCAATTAAATACACTGTAGCCTCCGGTTGGGTAAATTACCTTTGTTAAAACACCGGCTTTCATGAATTGCTCGTTCGGATCACGATTAGCGCCACCCACCACGAAAGTTAGATCGTCTGTGTATTGTTGTGGTAATAATGTTTGTTTTTGATCATTTACTTCCTGTCCGTTATAATACCCCCAGGAATCCTGTTGACAGCTACCACGAAAAGGCAGTTCTGTTGTGTTGTATTCAAACTGATGTTTACCAATTAGCGATCCATTCTGATCATAATCTTCCAGGCGTTGGAGTTTTAACCGGTATTTGCTCCATGAATCTGAGTAAAAAATAAGCGTATTTTTATACTGTCCGGAGTAATGAAAATAATCCGTGATCAGTTTTGTGGAGCGCATTTTATTGAATACCCCATTTACCTTGTTATAAATATCAATGCTTTCCAAACGGCTTTGGCCGCCATCGAGCCGGTCGCTCACTTTGTTAAATACCAGTTTGCCGTTGTTGAACTCAATGGAAGAGAGTCGTACTGCATACCATGATTTGGTCATTACAGCATTTGAACTTTCAAGCACAGGAGGTGTAAAAAAAATGTCTTCACATTGTGTACAGGGAATTTTCGGACCGTACACCGCCGAATAATTGGGCCTGTCTTCTCTTTCTTCTGCTGCATCTGTTGCATAGGAAAAGTTGATAACATCGGTTTTACCGGCGCTGGTAATTTTTGTAAGCCACCAGGTTGTAGGAGCAAATGGCTGGTATTCATTATCGCCATTTACAAGACCCTGTGATCTTTCGGCGGTACTAAATTCATACGTATTGCCTTGTTCGTCTACAATTTGAAATCCACCGCCGATTGGGGTGATCTTAAGGCCGCTTACAGGTATCTGAAAGATATTTTTATCCCTGTCGAACGTGAACTGACCCGACCGGCCATTAAAAACAAAATAGTACGTGTCGGGTTCTGTATCGTACACATGCCGGTAGGCTGCATTATATAAGAAATCCTGATCTGTTGTACCTTCATAAGGAACAAGCGGCAATTCCAGATAGCCATACGAAAATTCATCTGGATTGTCTACGATCACCCGCGTAATCATTCCTCCGGCGTTTAACATCCAACCTGTACCCGTCCACGAGGGCATTTCATCCAATCGCACACCGGTTGCTTCATACGTTAAATTTACCGGTACTTCCAAGTCAGTTGTTTTTATATTATAAACTGGTATTCTTATTTGTGGTTTCCCTGTATAATAGCTTACGTCATAGCTTCCATATCGTGCTATTCTTGAAGGCTCGGGGCTGGGGCCAATGATCCTTGAAGGGCCCAGGGCGCCCAGGTCCTGGGCTGTTGCTACAAATAATTTGGAGAATAGTATTACCAAAAAAACTGTTCTTCTCATAAGAAAGTTGTTTACAGGTTATGTGTCTGGTATTTGATCCGAATTGTTTGGAATATCTATTTGACAGCGGTTCGCTGCAGATATTCTTATGTTGAGATGAAAATGCTTTTGTTGGACATTATTAATATACCAGGAAGGAAAATTCTGAACTTCGGTCAAAGCATCATTGCTTTCGTGAGAGGTGTCTTTTTAAAGAATAGGCAAACACAGGCCCATGGCTTCTTTCAGAAGCGCTGTTGTTCTCGTACGTAGGTGTGGTATAATTGAATAGTGTCTAATTGGAAGTTATCAAGTAATTTTAAAATGCATAGAACAAATGTATAAGTGTGCAGTTTCAGGCTATAAGTGTGCAGTTTTTACCGATAACTGTGTATGCTATGGCCTTAATCAGGCGATGACAGGGATCTCTTTTCCGGTTGCTACACGGGTTATCGGGTAAACCGGTTGTTAACGTTGAATGATTAATTAAAAGCCCCCTGGCCCCGTTCCGATAGCTATCGGGAAGGGGCCAGGGGGCTTAGGTTTTGCCTGATGCTGGAAAAACCGTAAATTCTCACTGGCAGTCAGTGATCTGCTTATTGTTTACTTTTCGCGATCCTTTTCTTTTCATCTTCCGTTTGTGGTTTACCGGTGGCGTTTGGCTCACCTTTCCCCGTACTGATCAGGTTACGCAGGCTAATTTTTATATAGGTGCTCCAGGCATCCCGGCAAACCTCGAAACATTCATAGTCGGGAACCAATCCCTGGTGCGTGAAGCGGATCTGCGTTTTGTTATCCTGTTTTGAAATATCAAAAATAATTTTTGTGCCTGTCCATTCGCTTTTGTCTTTCGTGAAATTGAAATAGTTCTCCATCACTTCCCAAACTACTTTTTTGCCGGGCACGAGTTCAATTATTTTCATTTTGCAACGATGAATATCCTCGAAATGATAGTTGAACACCGCATTGAGTTTGTCGGTACTGCCTTCCACTTCTTCCGACCACCAGCCACGAACATTATTGATGGCATTAAAAGCGGCTTCCGGTGTTTCATTGACCAATATGGTAGTGGTAAAATCTGTTGTTGTCATATTTCAGTGTTTATGTACTTCAAAGCTAGCGTCTTAAATTGGCAGTAGCAGGGTGTGAAATGGACAATCTACCGGGTTGATTTGGACAGAATACTCCCGTATCTTTATACAAAATGCTATTATGAAGCAGGTAACTATAGTCATTCCAAACGACTGCGCTAACCTGAGCAGTATAACAGGTTCGTTTGAAGTGTTGACCCGCGCTAATGAATTTTGGCGAATGCAAGGAAACAGATCAATGCTAGAAGTTCGCCTGGCTGGTTTTGTGCCAGAGTTGAAACTGGACCTGGGCTTCTTTTCTATTCATCCCATGCCTATTGATGAGATAAAAAAAACTGATCTGGTGGTCATTCCTTCTCTTTCTCATGATTATGATAATATCATAAAAAAGAATACAGCGCTTATTGCCTGGATCAGGGAGCAATACAAAGGTGGTGCTGAAATTGCCAGCATTTGCACCGGCACCTTTTTACTGGCGGCTACCGGCTTACTCGATGGTCACCGTTGTTCCACGCACTGGAATGCAGCTGGCCAATTAAAACAACGGTTTCCAAACATTCAGGTGCATACCGATATATTGACCACAGGCGGAAGAGGAATATATACCAATGGGGGAGGCTACTCATTTCTGAACATGGCGCTTTTCCTGGTTGAAAAATATTTTGACAGGCAAACCGCGATTTTCTGCTCAAAGATCTTTCAAATAGATATCGACAGAACATCGCAAAGCGCTTTTTCTATTTTTAAAACGCAGAAGGACCATGGTGACGAAGTGGTTTGCGAAGCACAAACTTATATAGAAGAAAACCTCAGTGCAAAGATCTCTTTCGAGGATCTGGCTTCCAGGCTGGCCGTTAGCCGGCGAAATTTCGACCGGCGTTTTATAAAAGCTACCGGTAATACCCCGGTGGAATATTTGCAGCGGGTTAAAATAGAAGTGGCAAAAAAAGCTTTGGAACAAGGCCGGAAAACCATTTTTGAAGTAATGGATGAAGTGGGCTATTCAGATGATAAAGCATTCAGAGAAGTATTTAAAAAAATAACCGGCTTATCTCCCTTAGACTACAGAGCCAAATATAATAAGGAAGCAGTTGCTGTTTAGCGCCGGGTGTATAATATAACCTTAATGAGCAGGTGAATTATGCTTTTTTTATTTTAACTTGCAGCAAGTATAAAAGAACAACTTCATGCAGGCCCGCTTACCAGGGAACAATGCTGCTTAACCGTTCCCGGAATCTCCATTAGGGCATACTGTTAAATTCACAACTAAAAATAGAGCTATATAAAGGCAGGCCAAACAGGCCGGCAGTTTTGCATGGTAGTTATTACTATGCTGTGCAGGCATTTTTTAATGCCTGGCCGGTATCCCATGCTTTTTAACCAATCACCTTTATAATTAAACTTTATCACATGACTAACAAGTTTACCAAATTGCTGATGACCGCCCTTTTCTGCCTGGGCGGATTTGTCCTCTTTGCCCAAACCGACGATCCCCGGGACGTATTAAAAAATCCAAAAGGGAAAATTTATTTTGCCAGGATACGTCCGGACCAGACCAGCACACTGCAGGAGGCGCCTGCATTCCTGCGTACGTTCCTGGATGCCCGCCCGGGATACGAGTTCAGGCTAAAGCGCGAACAAACAGACGAACTGGGTTTTACACACCAGCGGTATCATCAATATTTCCAGGGTATAAAAATAGAAAATGCAGAATACGTGGTACACGCCAAAAAAGGTGTTATCCAAACCATCAATGGCGACTTTGACAATGTTTCTGTACCTTCTGTTACCCCGAAAATAAGCGCAGCAGACGCAATAAAAAAAGCGCTCGCTTTTATTCCTGCCCGGAAATATGGGTGGGAAGACCCTTTTTCTGAAAACCTGTACAAAAAGCATTCGAATAATACCACAGCCACCTTGTACCCCTCGCCGGAACTGGTAATATACCACGACGATAAAATCACCCATGCATACCGGCTGGTATATAAAATTCATATATATGCAGTACAGCCTTTTGGTGATTATAACGTGTATGTTGATGCTACAACCGGCAACATAGTAGATAAGGTAAGCCTTACCTGTATGGTTAACACGCCCGGCACAGGTGCAACGTTGTACAGTGGCCAGCAAAATATAACCGTAGATTCTTATAATTCACCAACATTGTTCCGATTACGGGAAACCAGGACCGGCCCCGCAGGATCAGCCCTGATACAAACATTGAATATGCAGGGCGGAAGCAGCTATGCCAATGCGGTTGAATTTTCGAATGCTTCACCTGACTTTACGGCTCCCGATGCCGGAATCGATGTACACTGGGGTACGGAAAGGGTATATGATTTCTTTAATAGTGTTATGGGCCGGAATAGTTACAATGGTACAGGCGGTACATTGACTGGTTATGTGCATGCCTGGCTTCCTGGTCTCGATCCCAATCTTAATAATGATAATGCTTTATGGAACGGGACCCTGCAAGTCATGACGTACGGTGACGGCGCTACAGCGTTTAGTGCTGTAACATCGCTCGATGTAGTTGCCCACGAAATTGGTCATGGTATTTGCCAGTTTTCGGCCCAGCTTGGCACATCAGGCGAAGCCCCTGCTTTAAATGAGGGTCTCAGCGATATTTGGGCTGCCTGTGTTGAACACTGGGCGGCGCCCAATAAAAACACGTGGCAAATAGGCGAGGAAATAATGGTAAACGGATTCCCCTGTTTACGATCGTTGCAAAATCCGGCTCAGGGCTGGCCCGGTGGTTCCAATACCCGTACTTATGCGGATACCTATAAGGCAGGCAACTGGAACAATAACAATGATACCTATACAAATGCAACGGTGCTTGGTCATTGGTTTTTCCTGCTTTCTGTTGGCGGCGCAGGCACCAATGACCTGGGAAATGCCTTTAACGTAAACGGTATAACTATTGAGCAGGCGCAGCGTATAGTTTACAGAATGGAAACGGTGTATATGAGCTCGGGCTCTACGTACCCCAGCACCCGTACTGCGGCCATTGAAGCGGCGCGTGATATTTTCGGCATCAACTCCTGTGAGGAAGAGGCGGTAACCAATGCCTGGTATGCAGTGGGCGTGGGGAATCCTTATGCTCCTACATCTGTAAATATAACCATCAACGGGCCTGCTACCATTTGCGCGGGCGGATCTCAAACCTATACAATAGCCAATGCGCCTGCCAAGGCAAGGATCATTTGGCGTACGACCAATAGCGCAACCAGTATTGCACCTTCCGCCGATGGCTTATCTGCTGTTGTTACGTACAATGGCTCCGGCGCTTCCAGCACCAGCATCATAGCTGAGTATGGCGGCTGTGCGGGGTTAAAACAGGTTAATAAATTTGTAGGTCTTGGTGAGCCAATAGCAGCGTTAGGCTATGTTTCGTACACAAATGCACTGGTATGTGACCTTAACTGGTTCAAGTTTTTGTCCGGCGGTCCTACCAGGTATGCTTATGGTATGCACTTACAGGTGGCTGCAAGCGGCGCAACTTCTTACAGATGGAGCGCATATCCAGGCTCCGATAACCCCAATATTTATTGGGAAGATCTGGGCGGGGGTACAGTGTCCGTTGGGGCCAAAACCTCAACCGCCGGCTATAAGTACCTCACATGTATCGCCACCAACGTTTGTGGTTCAAGCTCTGGTTTATATCTCTTCACGCCGGGGGTTTGTCCGGCATTAAAGAGTTCCGCAAGAGAAAATACCAATGAAAACGTTGCCGGCAACAAACTGACTATCTATCCGAACCCCGTGCAGGATAATTTAACCATTACCATACCCGTTGACATGCTTACTGGCCGCACAACTATTCGGATAATGGATGTGTATGGACGTCAGATCCAACGCCACACCAATATGTCCACTATCAACACCATTCCGGTGTCGGGTTTGTCTGCAGGTATTTATATAGTAGAAGTTTATTCAAATAACAAGATGATCATGACAAAGAAAATAGTTAAGCGTTAGTTTCGGAGCAAGCCGCGACATTTCTATAGTAGGTATCATTAGAAGCTGTCTCTAAAATATGGAGACAGCTTCTTTCAACGCTAATACAACATTACATTTTTTATTATCCTCTCATCAGTATTTATTTAGATAGTTTGTTGAGTGATAGATCTTTTGCTGACACATATCTGATACATAGCAGAATGATTGTAAGGTCAACCGATACGAAGATGACCTTTGACAACGGGTCGCCACTGCATATATGCGCAATCAATGCCGAAACCATGGTGATCATAAAACCTGCATACACCCATTCTTTTACCCTTACAGGTGTAAATGGGAGTAAAAGCACGATGGCGCCAATTATTTTAGCGGCAACCAGTTCTATTCTGAAATAATCAGGAAAGCCCAGTTTGCTAAGGTCCTCTCCATGTGTATAAGAGAAGTAAGCCGTAAAGAGTATAAAGAAACTGATGAAGCCTTTTGCTATCCAATACCAGGTTTGGTGCTGTTTTTTTTGTTCCATGTCGCTCAATGATTTAATTCGTTATCGTAGTATTTATATCAAAATTACTACGTTTTGGTAATAAAATGAACTATTTCGTAGTTATTTTTTTATTTTTGCTTCGGTACCGAAATAATAGAGATATGAATAAGACCGTTGAACTGGTAAATCATTGGGCCCAATTTGAAGAGCAGCATCCTGCAGGCAGCATCGAAGATTTTTGCAGACATTACCTGGCGCATCAGCAGCAAAAGAAGGTAAAGGGATCGCTGGTAGGTGGGGTGGTACCTGCAATAACCGCCGGGCTGCTGATGAAAATAATCGGCAGAATAAGTAAGTTGAATATGGCCTATGCCAATATCGCCCTGGAAGGAACCGGTTTAAACCAGATTGAAGAATTTGGCATCCTGCAAACTATCAGGAAAGAAAAAAATCCCAAAAAGACAGAAGTCATCTATGCTAACCTGTTTGAACTTTCCAGCGGAACAGATATGCTGAACCGGCTGAAAGATCGCGGATTGATCAAAGAATATTCAGATAAGGATGATAAACGTTCTAAAAGAATTGAGCTGACTGCTAAAGGCGAAAAGATGGCGGTTTCTTCCCTGGCAAAGATTGAAAAGAATGCCACCATGCTGATGAATGACCTGACCGGTGAGGACAAAGCCCTTTGCATTCAGTTGCTGAAGAACGTAGAAATAAAATTTTCTGCATTATGGCAAAAGCATAAAGGAAGGGCCTTTGACGAAATATATGAGGAGGTGATGGAAGACAAAAAAGAAGAAGATGAAAAATGAACACCCTCTTCCTTCCTATTTTAGATCACTCACTTTTAAAAAGATCTTCCCGGTTAAATGTCCATCCCCAACCTCTATTGTCAGTGATAGGGAATTTTTTAAACAGCTTTATATCCGGCAGCGGGATCTTATTTGTATTCATTAAATCAATCAATGATTGTATATAAGGAATGGCGGCCATTTTTAATGCCTCATTCCTGATCGTAACATTTATATTAGTTGTGCCGATATCGTGGATCAAATTTATTATATCTAAAGCGATCACGTTTGCTCCGTCGTATAATTCCTGCAGCACATCATGTTCCTCTTTTGTCAAATAGCGGGAATCTTTTATTTTCCAATCGATTTTTTCACAAACCGAAAACGGTATCGCTTCCCCGCACCTTTGCTGCCATATAGCCATATCCGAAGAACAGAATTTCCACAATTCATCAAAGACAGGCTTCCAGCTCTTTTTATCTGATTGAAAATGATCAAGGGCCGATTCCAGGCAACAGATGGCAAATGCCACTCTGCCTCTGTTTGAAATTTCTTTTAGTTCATCAATTGGATCCATAGTTTTCATAGAAAGGGTATTGTGATTTGGGCCCAAAATAAATTAATATTTCCGTATCTCAAGGGGGATGTTTATACATAGAAAAAGCCCCCGATGTATCAGGGGCTTTTACCAGGATCTAAATTGTTAAGAAGGTGCGAGCCTAACAGTTACTAACATTTCATGATGCTGGTTGGTTATTATCCGGCTCCTGTTTTTTAAAACGCTTGTATAAAAAGAGATGCCATTTTTCTTCAGCCACACCTGCTTTATCCATTTCGGCTCTTGCCAGGGTGAAGAAAAGATCAGACATCCGGTTGATATAGGCCGGAATAGCTTCATTCACTTCATCTTCTTTGATCAGGGTCACCAGTGTTCGTTCGCCCCGGCGCATTTGGGTGCGTACTACGTGGCAAAGGGCAGAAATTTCATTGC
>DASUVL010000934.1:0-4779 GCA_036379015.1 Niastella sp. | reverse complement strand
TATTACAGGCTACTACTCAATTGACAAAGGAAGAAATTGTTACGTATGCCCATACCGGTACCGGCGAGTGGACAGAACTGGCACAGGAAAGTTGCCCCGTTACCAACGCACCCATTAATGTGTTATTAAAAAAGTTGCAACAACTGGGACTAACACCTACGGCTATTCACAACATTGAGTACCTCGAAGATCGGGAAGTGTTAAACCGGTTACCTGACGGCTTTAGATGGCTCAAGAGAAATGTGCGGGAGCATGTAGTCCTGTATTTTGACACTATGGCAAATTTGCTGGAAGAGAAATTGCTCAATAATATTGAGGTCAATTACAGCGAACTAATGCCGGAGGAACTGGAAATTGTTACCAATATGCAGGAGTAAAGATCATTTGGTCTTTTTTGAATCATCCTGATCTCCAGTTTCCATAAACTCATTCCGATCTTTTTTATAATTCATCAGAATGGCATATGACACAATCGTCGCGGCCAGTATCATGTAAAATATAATCATCCACGTATCCATACCCTTCAGTTTAGTTACTGGTAAATAGTCAGAAATTATGCCATTTTATAATTTGTTGTTCTGCCAAAGGGTAAAAATGATCTTTTGTTGAAAAGTAGCAGCACCAATTTAGAAGTTGTAACAACCACTTCG
Source organism: Niastella sp. (assembly GCA_036379015.1). Taxonomy (GTDB): domain Bacteria; phylum Bacteroidota; class Bacteroidia; order Chitinophagales; family Chitinophagaceae; genus Niastella. The sequence goes on along the minus strand of DASUVL010000934.1, from coordinate 4,129 downwards.
GTTACTACTGATTGATTATTAAGGAGATGATTGTATATTGCAAATAGGCGATCCCTTATAAAAATATTCTTTTTTGACAGGTGCTTGATTATTAGCGTATTATAATTCATTCAGTTGTTGCAGCAAATTACATTCGAAAATATCATCCGCAAGTATCAGTTTACATTTCATCGTGTAGTGGAATTTAACCGGGCAACGGATCGGTTACTGCCACTTGATTTCACGCAGCAAAACAAGGAACTGACGCCCGCAATTCTTGGTGATGAACATGCTTTTAGCCATTACATTCAGCAAAAACTGCAAACAACCAACTCCCGGTATGGGATAGGTGGTTATGCCGAACACAGGACCATCTATAGCATAAGCCAGGTGTTTGATGGAAAAACATCCGGCGAAGAGCCACGTCGCCTGCATTTAGGCATTGATATCTGGGGGCCAGCCGGTACGCCGGTGTATGCGTTTATGGGCGGCATGATTCACAGCTTTGCATTTAACGATCAGTATGGCGATTATGGTGCTACGTTAGTACTACTACATCAACTGGATGGCGTGCCATTTTATACTTTATACGGACATTTAAGTCTACGCGACATAGCTTCTCTTTCTGCGGGCCAATATGTTTCCATTGGTCAAATTATTGGTCATTTTGGTGAACTGCATGAAAACGGTCACTGGCCACCACATCTACATTGTCAGATCATCTTTGATATGGAATTAAAACAGGGAGATTATCCCGGTGTATGTAAATATTCCGAAAGAGAAAAATACCTCGCCAACTGTCCTGACCCGGATCTTATTTTGCAGTTGAACCGGTTTATATAATTCCTTACATAAAATTCGCAAATCGCTGCTCCATTTGCATCAGCTATTTTTGTTCTCTTTTAGGGCGAAACAAACTTTACCATATTCAGGTTAATTCATTTCCGGGTTTTATTACCCAATTCCAAAACGTTCCGGTGAACAGGGCATGTCGTATGCCATTACGAAATATCAATTGATACAAAAGCCGCATTAAAGAATTTTCTTTTTTAGCAAAAAACGGGTTGATACACAGTTTCGATGGCCGCAATTTTGTGGTTCAATACTACATACATGAAAAAGTTTAGAATTGTTCCTTTATCAAAAGAATACGCAGCACAAATACGCTCAACCGGCAAAGATGAATTTGGTCACCCCGTTGTTGAGCAGCTGGCAACAGGGTTAGGGCCATGCAGGGTATCGTTAAAACCGTTCAAAAAGGGTATTGATAAACGGCTTTTGATCAGCCATAGTCCTTTTGCCATGGATAATGCCTATAACCAGCCCGGACCGGTTTTTATTAATAAAGAAGAAGTGGAGGAATATGCAGATGTCTATCGATTTCCGCCCGAGATAAAAGCCAATAAAGAAAGTTTTCCGTTATCGCTTATAGGATACAGTGAAGACCAATTAATGATCTTTACTCAGTTAGTGGGTAACGATGATGTTGATGAACTAATTGCACGCATATTTATTCAACGGCCTGAAGTGGCCTATCTCCACGCCCGTAATGCCCAGGCATGTTGTTACATTTGTAAAATTGAACGGGTGTAGATGCGTAAAGCGCTTACAACATCGCTTTCACAATCTCTTCCCATTCCTGTTCCAGGGAATAACCGGGCATGCGTTTGCCGGCTTTAGTGTACCAGTAATTGGCATTCCATACATCACCTTCGCGGCGGTGCAAATAGGCATGGATCCAGGCAGCAGATTTATCGGGTAAATCCTGTATCAGGTTGTGCGCCTGGTCCCAGTCGCCTTTGGCATCGTGCCATAGCGATTGAAGGTATACGTTGCTATCGGCAGGAAGTGTGTTGGTTGTCAGACTTTGTTGAAAGGCTTCGAAGTTCATAGGATAAAGTTATAAGTAAAAAGTGAAAAGTAGTAAGGTGCTTGCTGTATTGCCTGTAGATTGTTTCGCTCCAAAGTCGGTATTGTTTTTGAACCCGAGCCAGCCCGGGCAACCCCTGCTGATGTGCTACTGAAAAAATTTATTAAGCTTTCCCGGAGATGCCCCGGAGGAATCCCGGAGGAGATACGAAGATGACCCGGCCACCTATCGCTATAAGGTCGCTATAAACTCGCTATAATGTCGCTGTAAGGCCGCTATAAGGAGGGAGAATAAACCGGCCTTTTTGAAAATTAATGGAGGCTGTCTGATGTGGAAATGTGTATGAGCTTTATTCTTAAAGGTAAGAAACTTATTGCTTATCGCCAACCCTTACCTTATACTTTCAATAGCTTGAACGCATGCGTCCATTCATTATGTAAAAAGCCTGGTATACACCACAAAACGCACAAGGGTTCAATGGCGCGGGCGGCAGTGGCTTTGCCCATATCTGCTGTTTCCCAGCCAAAGCTGGTTAATATCTCCGTCACCGTCTTTTTGGCCTTTTCGTCATTACCGCAAATGAACATAGTAGGCGGTCCGCCCTTTACTGTTGGTTTATACATCTGTGCATTACCCACACTATTAAACGCTTTTACCAGTTTGGCCTGGGGAATTTGTTGTTGTAACCGCTCCATCAGCGATTCGTTCAGCGTGGTAAAACAGGATAGTACACCATCTTGCGGTGGGGTGGTGCCAATGGGGTTGGTAGCATCTATCAGGATCTTATTGTTGAAGTGCGAAGTGCCTGCCAGCTTGATTGCGGATTCCGCTACAGACCCTGCAACTGCCAGTACCAGGATGTCGCCAAATTGTGCGACTACACCAAAAGTGCCGCATTGCCCTTTGGGGTTTTCTTTCTTCCATTTTTTTACTTCTTCTTTGCCGGGATTGCGGGTACCCAGCATCACTTCATGCCCTTCGGCTAAAAACGCCGTACCCAGTTTTTGGCCAACTGCGCCGGAGCCTATGATGCCTATTTTCATCTGAATAAATTTATTGTCTTGTTAGCCAGATGCCCGCCCGGATGGTGGGACGGGGAAACTTACCATGCCAGTCCGCAAAGGAGCGGAGCCCTGTGTGTTATAATGATTCTGATATATCGGGATGTCATGGACGTTTCATCTGAAAATATTTTACTTTTTTATTTCCCAGATGGATATTTGGATAGTGCTCTATTAAGATAGTGAATTTTTATGTTCTCCGGTTGGTATGTATAAAGCGAGCCACCATAAATTCATGGATTTACTCACTTACATTTGTGTAGTTTTACAAAGACGTGTAAACAAATGGCCAATCCCAACTTAAATAACGACAAAGAAACGCTGAGTGCGGCGGATAAAGAGTTTGAAAATAATATTCGCCCCCGGGAAATAAATGATTTTTCGGGCCAAGGGCAGATCATTGAAAATCTATCAATTTTTATCAAGGCCGCTAAATTGCGCGATGAGGCGCTGGACCATGTGCTGTTCCATGGCCCGCCCGGATTGGGTAAAACCACACTCAGCCGCATTGTGGCCAATGAATTGGGCGCAAACATCAAGGAAACAAGCGGTCCCGTGATTGAAAAACCAGGCGACCTGGCCGGCTTACTCACCAACCTCGAAAAGCGGGATGTATTGTTTATTGATGAAATTCATCGCCTGAGTACGGTAGTGGAAGAATACCTGTATGCAGCAATGGAAGATTATCGCATCGATATTATGATCGATAGCGGACCAAACGCACGCAGTATTCAATTGACGCTTAACCCATTTACATTAATAGGGGCAACCACGCGCAGTGGGTTGCTTACGGCTCCATTGTTATCGCGTTTTGCGATTAAGTCACGATTAGAATATTATACGGCCGATATATTGCAGAAAATTATTCAGCGTTCTGCCCATATTCTAGGTACTAAAATTACCTCCGATGCAGCCGGTGAAATTGCCCGGCGCAGTCGCGGTACGCCCCGTATTGCCAACGGTTTGTTGCGCAGGATGCGCGATTTTGCGCAGGTGTTAGGTAATGGCGTCATTGACCTGGGGATAACGCAACATGGTTTGAAGGCATTGAACGTTGATGAACACGGGCTTGATGAAATGGATAACCGCATTCTGGTAACCATTGTTGATAAATTCAAAGGAGGTCCGGTAGGTATTACAACCATTGCTACAGCAGTTGGGGAAGAAACCGGTACACTGGAAGAAGTGTATGAGCCTTTTTTAATTCAGGAGGGATTTC
>DASUVL010000933.1:0-2889 GCA_036379015.1 Niastella sp. | reverse complement strand
GGTACCTTGTTTGGACTGATCACGTACCGCGATATTCTGCAGGTGGTAAGTTATCCCAATGCCGTGAAGGATTCGTACGGCCGTTTAATGGTTGGTGCCGCGCTGGGTATAACCCGTGATTTGCTCGACCGCGCTGCAGCCCTGCAACAAATTGGGGTTGATGTAGTTTGTCTGGATAGTGCGCATGGTCATAGCAAAGGCGTACTGGAAGCATTATCAACACTGAAAAAGAATTTCAAAAAGCTGCAGGTGATATCCGGTAATGTGGGCACCGCCGCCGGTGCAAAAGCCATGGCTGAGGCTGGTGCAGATGCCGTAAAAGTAGGGATTGGCCCCGGTTCTATTTGTACAACACGTATTGTTGCCGGTGCAGGTATTCCACAGATCACCGCTATTATGGAAGCAGCTTCCGTTCTTCATAAACTGGGTATTCCGTTAATCGCCGATGGCGGTATCCGCTACACAGGTGACATGGTAAAAGCGCTGGCAGCCGGTGCAAACCTGGTAATGATGGGAAGCATTTTTGCCGGAACAGAAGAAAGCCCGGGCGAAACCATTATTTATGAAGGAAGAAAATTCAAACAATACCGGGGTATGGGATCGCTGGGGGCTATGAGCCAGGGTAGTGGTGACCGGTATTTCCAGGATGTAGAAGCCGATATTAAAAAATATGTACCCGAAGGCATCGAAGGCCGGGTAGCATTTAAAGGAAGTTTAAGTGAGATCGTTTATCAATACGTAGGTGGTCTCAGATCCGGTATGGGGTATTGCGGTGCGAAGGATATTAAAGCGTTACAGCAGGCACAATTTGTTCGAATTACCAATGCCGGTATGAAAGAGAGCCACGCACACGATATTGAAATTACAAGAGAAGCACCGAATTACAGCAGACGATAATTCAGTTACCAGTTGATGACCTGTAAGGTCCGCCATCGAGTCTTAAATATTAGAAGGTTTATGCGGCCCTGACAGGTCATTTGTTACTGTTCAGTCAGATCTGTCTGGTGCAATTAAGCCTAATACAAATGCAAGCTCAAATGATGCACCTTACAGGTCAACTCCGTTTTAAATTCATCCTGATGAAGCTCCTTAAATTATTACCACTTCTTTTCCCGTTCTTCTTTTTACCTGCTGCCGCTCAGACCGATACCAGTCATTTACGCATCAGCTTACTCACCTGCAGCCCCGGCGCCGAGTTGTATTCTACGTTTGGTCATACAGCCATTCGGGTTACAGACAGCGCCCGCGGTATTGATTGGGTATATAATTACGGCACCTTCGATTACGAAGATCCTGCCTTTTTAATGAAGTTTACCAAGGGCATCATGGAATATGCCCTTTCCAATTATTCATTTCAGGAGTTTTTACAGGAATACCAATCCGAAAAACGTTCAGTTATTGAACAGGACCTGCAGTTGACGGGCGAGCAAAAACAACGGTTATATACAGCTCTGCAACAAAATGCATTGCCGCAGAACCGGTACTACAATTATTATTTTCATACCGATAATTGTACCACGCGTGCCCGGGATATGATTGTGCAACAAACGGGTGCTTCGGTAGTTTTTAAAAATATATTACCTGAAAAGCCACCCACCTTCCGGAATTTAATTCATACCTATCTCGATAAAGGCGGACAGTATTGGAGCAAGCTGGGCATTGATTTGTTATTGGGGAATAACCTCGATAAAAAGGTGACGAATGACCAGGCTATGTTTCTGCCCGATTACCTGATGAAAGGCCTTGATAGCGCAACGGTCGATGGTCGCCGACTGGTAACGCAAAAACAAGCCGCTCTTAACATCACATCCGAACCACCGTCATTTACATTGATGACGCCGCTGTTTGTTTTTTCTGCGCTATTTATAATAATTGGACTGTTGTCTTTTAGTACAAACAAACGGGCGCAGCGGTTTTTGAATGTATTTGATAGTGTCTTTTTTTTATTATTGGGATTAATAGGCGTAGTGATCGTAACCTTATGGGCAATACGCATTGATACGGTTTGCCGGGATAATTTCAATGCAGCATGGGCATTACCAACCCATTTACCCGTTGCATTTGTAGTATATCTAAAACGGAAATGGTTGCAGCAATACTTCAGAATAGTTTTTGTACTCACCTTTTTATTTGGCATTTGCTGGTGGTTTATACCGCAACAAATAAATATAGCAGTTGTGCCATTGTTGGGGGTTATCGCAATGCGCAGTTATTTCCGCGGGAATTTTTCGGTAAAGAAGCGGACTCCCCAACATACCACCAATATTTTACATAGTTCGAAGACGATCAATATAGAACTTTAGTAACTTCCCGTTATGGGAACCGAAAACAATATCCTCATAGATGATAAGCCGGTGTATTACCGTATTGAAGGGAAGGGACAACCAGTAGTGCTGGTGCATGGCTTTTCTGAAGACGGAACCGTATGGGAAAACCAGGTAGAAAACCTGAAAAATAAATTCCAACTCATTATTCCCGACCTGCCCGGAAGCGGCAGATCCCCGATAAACGATGCAAACTGGTCAATGGAATATTTTGCAGCTTGCATCCGTGCCATTCTGGATAAAGAAAATTTGCCAACAGTTCATATGATCGGTCATAGCATGGGTGGGTATATTACACTTGCATTTGCCGATGCTTATTCTGACAGGCTACAGTCGTTTGGATTATTTCATTCTACCGCTTTTGCTGATAGTGAAGAAAAAAAGACAGCACGCCGCCGCGGTATTGAATTTATTCAGCAAAATGGTGCGGCAAAATTTTTAGAGCAATCAATCCCCAATCTTTTTTCAGAACAAACAAAAAAGCACCAACCCGATCTGGTGCGTAAAATACTTGCCCGGTTTACCAACTTTATTGGCCAATCACTCGTAAACTATTATCAGGCCA